>CALVMT010000074.1 GCA_944347775.1 uncultured Clostridia bacterium
ATTTCATCCTGAATAGAAATATCCGCACAACCTCGCTTTATTTTCGTTGAAATTTTTTTTAATAAATTTGACATATTCAAAATACGTATCATTCCGTCTTCTTCTTTTTTTTCATCAAATACTTTATAAATAATTTTTTTAAAAGGAAAATTTGTTGAAATGCCAGCGAATAGAGAAGGTGTTTGATGATGAATGCAAACAAGTTCATCTGCATAAAGAGATTGTTTTTCCTGATCAGCGTGGGCAATCATATACGCATCCATATTTTGTTTTTCATCATAGTGAACAATCAAAACACCTTGATACAAATCTAATATTTCGCCTAAGATTTGTTGAAAATAAACAGAATTTCGATACAAAAAGAAATCTTTATTCTTAATATATTCCGAATAGCAATCAAGCAATTGTTTTAGTATTTCTTCAGAGACTTGAGCTAAGGTATAATATTGTTTAAACCCATTTTTTTTTCCTCTAAGCTTAATTTCACGCATAAATCGATTAGAGCAAGTTTCAAAACCGAATTTACGGTAAAATGCATGAATATATGTCTTTAGCGCAGCTAAGCTCAGTCCCTGATCGTTCATCACGTTAAGCATGTGCTTTATCACCAAACCGGAATATCCATTACCTCTTTGTTCACGTTTTGTCGCGACTCCTCGGAAAAAGCCCGCTTCTATCGGTACACCCAAAAAATTCATGGTTCTTATGGCCAATCCGGCCATACTTTGCAGCTTTCCTCCTATAAACAAACCATAATATTTATCTTGAGGAAATATATGCGAAAAATAATAGTCGCAAAATCCATCTGCATCCTCCGGAAAAGCATCTAGCCATAATTCTTTTCCCTGTTCTACATCTTTTAAAAATAATGGACGGATTTCCATTAATTAACAATCCTCCCAATTAAGGTAGTCTTTTTTGCTTCCGTAATTTCCACCGTCACCATTTTTCCCAACAAATTTATACTTCCCGGAAGGTTAACCATTTTTCCTCCATCTGTACGTCCACAAATTGTTTGAGAATTTTTTGTGCTTTTTCCCTCAATTAAAACCTTTTCAACTTTCCCTACATTTTTTAAATTACTTTGGTATGTATGCTCTGCCTGCAATTCAACCACCTGTATAATTCTTTGTTGTTTTACTTCCTCAGGAATTTGATTTTGCATTAACGCAGCTTTTGTTCCTTTGCGCGGAGAATAAACAAAGGTAAATGCCGCATCAAATTTCACTGTTTGCATCAATGATATTGTTTGTTCAAAATCTTGTTCTGTTTCCCCCGGAAATCCTACCAAAACATCCGTAGAAAGAAAAATTTCCGGAATCAAACTGCGTATTTGTTCTACCAATTTTAAATACTGTTCGCGCGTATATTTTCGATTCATTTCTTGTAAAATACGCGTCGACCCTGCCTGTACCGGCAAATGTAATTGTTTACATATATTCTTATGCTTAGCTATTTGCTCTAACATTAGCATAGAAGCATCTTTCGGATGTGAGGTCATAAAACGAATACGTTCAATTCCTGTTTTTGCTACAGCATCTAGCAATTTAGGAAAATCAGAATTTTCCAATCCCTTTCCATAAGAATTGACATTTTGCCCAAGAAGCATAACTTCTTTATAGCCCTCTCCCATCAATTGTTCAACTTCTCGTACAACAGCGTCGATTGAACGGCTGTGTTCGCGACCCCGCACATAAGGAACAATACAGTAAGTACAAAAATTATCGCACCCTTGCATAATATTGACGGAAGCAATTGGCGGAGGAGTCCGTAACATTACAACCTCTTCCGCTGCAACACCCTCTTGGCAAATATGTAAGCTTCGTTTTTTTTCAATTAATATTTCATAAAGCATTTCGGGCAACTTTTGCATATTGGTTGTACCAAAAATCAAATCAACAAAGGGAAACATCTGATATAAATGCTCTGCAACACCATTTTGCTGCATCATGCATCCACACACACCTACAATCAGGTTCTTATTTTTTTGTTTAATTTGCTTCATTTTACCTACATTGCCAAATATCTTATTCTCAGCGTTTTCTCGTACACAGCACGTATTAAAAATTACTAAATCCGCCTCATATTTTTCAGCACTAGGACGATAACCTATTGATGTTAAAATCCCTGCAATTTTTTCGGAATCATGTGCATTCATTTGACATCCATAAGTTTCTATATCAAATGTAAATCCAAGATTTATTATATATTCTTTAACATCCATCTGTATTTATATGCTCCATAATCAATATAAAATTAATCAATTTTTGTTTAAATTTATTTTATATTATAGAATAATTCTATATTTCAATCAACCATAGGAAAAACATTTTTATTTTTTTTAAAAACCTGTTGACAATAATTTTGAATTCGTGTATATTTATAAGCGTCGCCTCGTGTGCGAAATTTATAGAATCGGGGTGTAGCGCAGTCCGGTTAGCGTACGTGCTTTGGGAGCATGGGGCCGGAGGTTCGAATCCTCTCACCCCGACCAATTATTACCTCCCTTTCGAGTTGATCGCTTATTGGCTCCTTGGTCAAGTGGTTAAGACACCGCCCTCTCACGGCGGCTACAGGAGTTCGAATCTCCTAGGAGTCACCATTTTATTTCAAGAAGGGCCTTTAGCTCAGTTGGTCAGAGCGGTCGGCTCATAACCGATTGGTCCGCGGTTCGAGTCCGTGAAGGCCCACCAAAAATCTATATAATATATGCCTCGGTAGCTCAGTCGGTAGAGCAAGGGACTGAAAATCCCTGTGTCAGTGGTTCGATTCCACTCTGAGGCACCATTCATATAGATGCTGGTGTAGCTCAATTGGCAGAGCAGCTGATTTGTAATCAGCAGGTTGAGGGTTCAAGTCCCCCCACCAGCTCCAGTATCTTTATTTTTTTATGGATGGGTTCCCGAGTGGCCAAAGGGAACAGACTGTAAATCTGTCGTCACAGACTTCGATGGTTCGAATCCATCCCCATCCACCAATTCTTCTCATTTGAGAAGAATTTATTATTTTAATTGTGTAATGGCGGATATGGCGGAATTGGCAGACGCGTACGGTTCAGGTCCGTATGAGGGAAACTTCATGGAGGTTCAAGTCCTCTTATCCGCACCAAGCTCGTCGCAAGCAAGATTTTCTGTTTGCGGCGAGTTTTTATTTTTTCATCGTTTGCTGTTCTTTCGCTTTTCACAGCCCGTTTTTTTGCA
>CALVMT010000075.1 GCA_944347775.1 uncultured Clostridia bacterium
GATGAGCCAACAAATCATTTGGATATTGTATCACGTGAAATTTTAGAATCGGCATTATTAGAATATAATGGAACAATCTTTGTCATTTCTCACGATCGTTATTTCATAAAAAAAATAGCAACACGTATATTAAGCCTGGAACAGATGGGCATAAACTCTTATGAAGGTGGATACGATTTTTATCTCCAAAAGATGAATGAAAATAAAATTTTGTTGAGTTCAACCAAATTACAAAAAAAGGCATCTGATGCAGGAGTGCTATATCGCCAAAAAAGAAGCGCAGAAGCAGAAAAGAGAAAGAAGAAAAACGACTTTACAAAGTTAGAAAAGAAAATTACACAATTAGAAGAGACGATATCTTTTCAAAAAGAACAGCTTACATTTCCGGAAATTGCAAGTGATTATACAAAAATTTTAGAGATTACAGAACTTTTGGATAAAAATGAACGTTTATTAGAGCAATATTATATAGAATGGGAAAAATTATACGAACAACTTTAAAAAAATATTGTTTGTGAGATTTAGAGATATGATTGCAACAATAACATGGTTATGCTATCATACTTTGTATATTTATTATTTTTTTTATCTGATTGCCTTATGAGAGATGAATTGAAAGAATTATGCCGGGTATTAAATTATACGTTTCAAGATGAATTTTTACTTAGGCAGGCGATAACACATGCCTCCAAGGATATTGGATATTCTTATGAAAGATTGGAATTTCTTGGAGATGCAGTTTTGGAATTGATGGTTAGTACATTTTTGTTTCATCAGTATCCACAATATAATGAAGGACAACTTACCGCGGCTCGTACAAAAATTGTACGGGAAGAATACTTAGCGACATGGGCAAAAGCGCACAAGTTAGGGGATTTTTTGATTTTGGGTAAAGGAGAAGAAAATTCCGGAGGAAGAGAGAAAAATTCAATACTTTGCGATGTTGTGGAGTCGATTATCGGTGCTCTTTATTTGGATGGGGGTTTTGAGGCGGTGCGGCGGCTGATTGTAGAGATTATTTCTTTCTGTCAGAATAAACCGATAGTTACTTTAGATGCAAAATCAGAGTTGCAAGAATTGCTACAGAAAAGTCCGAATCAAAATATTTCTTACAAGGTAATAAAGCAAGAAGGGCCTCCGCATAATGTTACTTTTTTTGTAGACCTTTATGTTAATGATATAAAGCAAGGGCAAGGTATAGGAAAGTCTAAAAAACAGGCAGAGCAGGAGGCGGCAAAGCAGGCCTTACAGAAGATGAGAAAGAAAAATGATTTATAAATTTTATTAATTTTTGTGATATGCAAAGGAGACTTATATGCTGGAATTTCCCTATGTAAAAAATGCAGATCCGGAAGTCTATGAAGCAATGTGTAAAGAGCAGGATAGACAACAGAATAACCTGGAATTAATTGCTTCTGAAAATGTGGTGTCTAAAGCTGTAATGGAGGCAATGGGCTCTCACTTGACCAATAAATATGCGGAAGGATATCCCGCAAAAAGATATTACGGCGGCTGCCAATATGTTGATATGGTTGAAACATTGGCTATTGAACGAGCAAAAAAAATTTTTGGAGCAGAACATGCCAATGTACAAGCTCATTCAGGAGCGCAGGCAAATACAGCTGTTTATTTTGCATTGCTTAATCCTGGAGATACAATTGTGGGTATGGATTTATCTCATGGAGGCCATTTGACGCATGGGAGTCCTGTTAATATTTCAGGAAAATATTTTCATGTTGTGCCATATGGTGTATCAAAAGAAACAGAAATGATTGACTATAATCTTTTAGAAGATATTATTAAAAAAAATCATCCAAAAATTGTTGTTGCAGGAGCAAGTGCATACCCACGGGCAATTGATTTTGAAAAATTTGCACAAATAGCACATGATAATGGTGCGTATTTAATGGTGGATATGGCACATATAGCAGGTTTGGTGGCAGCGGGTGAGCATCAAAACCCTGTGCCCTACGCAGATATCGTTACATCAACTACACATAAAACTCTGCGGGGACCACGAGGTGGATTGATTCTTTGTAAAGAAGAATTTGCTAAGCAGATTGATAAAGCTATCTTTCCTGGCACGCAAGGAGGCCCTTTAATGCATACGATTGCTGCAAAAGCAGTTTGTTTTAAGGAAGCTTTGCAGCCTGAATTTAAAGCTTATCAGCATCAGATTGTAAAAAACGCACAGGCTTTGGCAAGCGGTTTAAAAAAGAATGGATTACGCCTTGTGTCAGGCGGAACAGATAACCATTTAATGTTAGTTGATGTATATCAAAAGGGATTGACTGGTAAACAGGCTGAGCAACTTTTGGATAAAGCCCATATTACAGTAAATAAAAATACAATTCCCTTTGAAACACTTAGCCCTTTTAAAGCCAGTGGAATTCGCTTGGGAACACCTGCGATTACTTCACGTGGATTTAAAGAAAATGAATGCATGTTAATGGCAGATTTAATTGCAAAAATAATTGAAGAGAAAGAACACGCTGTGGAAACCGTTAAAGAACAGGTAAGACAACTTTGTAAACAATATCCTTTGTATGCGGACTAAAAAACATGAATGAAAAGCCGGGAAAAGAGAAGCCCGGCTTTTCTTAAAAGATAGTTGACTTTTGGAAAGAAACAAGCTATAATACTTCTGCTGATAAGAATAGGCGACCGTGGCGGAACAGGCAGACGCGCACGTTTGAGGGGCGTGTGGGCAACCATATGGGTTCAAGTCCCATCGGTCGCACCATATGAACACCGGTTGTAATTTGAACAAAGCTGTTCGAATCACAACCGGTGTTTTTCATAGAAAGCCTTTGATTACAGGCTTTAAGAGCAATAATCCATGTGAACCGAATCGGACAGTGCTTTTACAAAAACGCTGAAATCCCGTGATAAAAAATAAAATGTTTTGCGATTCGAACCGATTTGTTCGATAAGATTTTAGCCATTTTTATTATAATCAAAGGTTTCTTCGGCAGCATTGGGAGTTTTGTAGTGTATAGAGCTGTGCGGTCTCTTCGTTATAGAAAGTAATATACCTTTCTGTCCCTTTTAAAAATTCTGATTCTGAGCTGTATCGTTACCGATACAGCTCCTCTTGCTTCAGGCAAGAGAAAAAATTTTATTTTATCGGAGCTAGGAATGTGCCGATACTCATGAAGGATATCATTGCCCGGTTCTCGGAGATGTTCTCGGCGTTTCGCATTTCCTGTTTCCCCGTGATGTTGAAACAGAAAAGGAAATATGATATAATTTTTTAAATAGTTTATTAGAAAATCAACTCTTGATACAAAGTAAACGTTTGAAGTGCAGGAGGAAATTTTATGACACGACACAAAACATCCAGCCGTTTGCTGGCGATGTTTCTATCGCTGATATTGGTGATTGGCTTATAGCCCACAACGGCCTTTGCAGTTGACACCGTAGATACGATCCTTCCTGTGGAACAATTTTCCACAGCGGAGCAGCTGCGCACATTCAATACCGATGATACGGACGGCTCCACCAGCGCCGCTAAGGTCTACTTGGGTGAAAACGGTCAGCAGTGGTGGATCGCGGGCAGCCAGGATGACAATAGCCTTGTGCTCTTTTCGGCAAGCTCCCTGGGAGACGCGGCCTTTCAAAATGATTTGAATGACCAGATATTTAACGAACAGGCGGTGTACGCTAACCACTACGGCGCCAGCCAGATCAGAGCAAAGCTTACGGAGCTAGCCCAAAGCCTCTTCAATGTTTACGAGAACGCTTTGCTGGAGAGTTCTACCATCTATACCGAGGACGCGAAAAACGGTACGGTGTATGCCCTTTCGGATGAGCTGTATCTGGGGTATGCCACCTATACATATGATACGAAAACACATTTTTATGTAGGGGAAAACAGCAAGGCTTCTCCGGAAAGCGGCCTCCGGGTGGACAGCCCTTACTGGGGAGAGAATTTTTCCTGGCTGAGAAGCCCCTATCCTGAAGTTGGCAGTTATGTATCCGTATTCTATCCGGGCAGGGATGTGGAGTACTATCTCACGGACATGGTTCTCTCTGTATACCCGGCGGTGAAGATCGATCTTTCCAAGGTCCTCTTCGGGTCTGCCGCCCCGGCGGCAGCGGCGGACGGGGCACTGACTCTGGCCGATACCGACGTGGACGGCGCGTTTACCCTCCGCTATGCCTCGGACAGCCTCGGTACGGCGGAGATCTCCTACGATAAAACCAGCGTCATGTTCAGCGGCGTGCCGGAGGGCGCTTATTTGGTGGTGCAGGACAGCAACGGCGCCTACGCCAAAGCGGTCAGCGGCACTGGCTCCGTTACAGCCACCAAGATGAATGTGCAAAGCTTTGAAAACTGCAAGGTTTGGCTGGAAAAGACGGAGGATCGCATCACCTCTGCCACCTTGGCTACGCAGGGAACGCTCTCGGCGGTCACCTATTTCGACGAGAACGGCAAGACCCAGTATCTGCCCGAGGATGTAACCCCTACAAAAGTGACCAATGCGACCACCGAGCTGACCGCCACCGATGAAAACGGCGGCTGGTATCTGGTCGAGGGCAATGTCACGATCTCGAATCAGGTTGTCGTCTCGGGCAAGGTGACCCTCGTCCTCGCGGATGGGGCGCAGCTCAATGCCCAGCAGGGCATTAAGCTCATCGACAGCGCGCACTTTACCATCACCGCCCAGTCGACCGGCGAGGGCGCGGGCAGCCTGAGTGCGACCGGTACCTACTTTGGCGCTGGCATCGGCGGAAATTGGTGGCAAACCGGCGGTGGCATCACCATCAACGGCGGCGTCATCACCGCAAAAGGCGCGAACAGCGCGGCGGGTATTGGCGGCGGTTCCTGCTGGCCCGGAGAAACGCAGGGGGTTAGCAGTATTGTAATTTCCGGCGGCGAGGTCGTCGCAATCGGCAGCAAAGGTAGTGCGGGTATTGGCGGTGGCGGATGTGCAGTAGGCGGCGCTATCACCATCTCGGGTGGCAGGGTTACTGCAATCGACGGTGGCGAAGATGCTGCAGCCATCGGTAAGGGATGCTATCAATCACACGAGCCGTTCAGCCCCTTCTCAACCGGCGAAAATGGCAATGCGGTCATCTATGCCGACGGCATTTCGGATACCTCAAAACAGTCCGAGTGGGACTGCATCTGGTTTAACGGCGACAGCGGCAGCGTCTACGGCGCGGTCACGCTGGACGAAGATCTGACGCTCACGGACGGTCAGACCCTGACCGTGCCGGAGGGAGAGACCCTGACCGTGCCGGAGAATGTCACCCTCACCGTCGAAGCGGGGGCGAGCCTCACTGTGCCAACGGGCGTGCCTCTCACGAACAACGGCACCATTCAGGTCAACATGGGCGGAAGTTATAACGGTGATCAGCCTGAAAAAAACAAGGTTACCTATCAGATCGATTGGGACACCGACGACGACGGCACTGTGAACGACACCACCTATGTGGCCTATGGAGAAACCCAACCCACGAGGGCGGCAGCGAAGAATCCACTGCGGAAACGGTCTACACCTTTACCGACTGGACGCCCGAGATTGCGGCGGTGACCGGTACAGCGACCTATACGGCCCAGTTCTCTTCCGGCACACGGACATATACCGTGACCATTCCCACCGACGATGGATATACCATCTGGTATTCCGGCGACACGGAATTGGCATATAACAGTACTTTCACCTTTACCATAGAGATAGCGCAGGAGTATTATAAGAACTCCGACTTTGTGGTGAAAGCCAACGGCCAGGATTTGCCCGCCGGCGCGGACGGAAGATACACCGTACAGGTGTTGGGTAACACCCAGATCACTGTAGAGGGCGTTGCTCGAGACGTTGCTCCGCCGGTCATTTCCGGTGTAAAAGACGGAGCGACCTATTACACCACACAAAGCGTCGCAGTAACTGATGAAAATTTTGCAAGCGTTACCGTGAATGATGAGGTGCAGAGTGATGCCGCCTTTACACTTCCCGGCAATGTAGAAAAAACCTATACGATTGTAGCCACCGACAGGGCGGGAAACAAGACCATCTTCATCGTGACCATGAATCCTATTTCAAGTCTGGAAGAGTCCATTGATGGTCTCACCCCTGACAATGTGACTTCCGAAGACAAGGGAACCGTGGAGATGGTGAAAGAGCAGGTAGAATCCATTGATTTGGAAGATGCTACCGAGGACGAAAAGGCTGCGATCGACAAGATACTGGAAAACTGCGGCGCTTTGCTTGAAAAAATTGAGGAAACTGCGCAGGCAGACAATACCGAAAATATCAATAAGGTGGAGAACATTACTGCCGACAATGTGAAACCGGAGGACAAAGACGATCTGACCGCAGCAAAAGAAGATTTGGAAAATGTCCTGGAAAACTTTGGTGACAACTACACCGAAGAGGAAAAGGCTGAAATTCAGAACAAGCTGGACCAAATCAACAATGCGCTGGAAAGCATCGAAAAGGTAGAGGCGGTGCAGGATGCGATTACCGCACTGCCTGATACCGTGGAGCCGGACGATACCGAGGCCGAAGCATTGATTAATGCAGCAAAAGAACAGTATGACGCGCTGACCCAGCACGAAAAAGACTTGATTTCTGAAGAATTGAAAGAAAAGATGGAAAGTCTGCTGGGAGATCTGTTGAATTACTGGATTATTTCTGGCAACGGCAGTCAGTGGACGGTCGGAGACGACGGATCCCTTACGATAACCGCGAACGGTCCTGTTGACAAGTTTACTGGTATTGAGGTGGACGGAAAAGCAGTTGATACAGCGAACTATACAGTAAAATCAGGAAGCACGATCATCACTCTGAAGCCGGATTATCTGGATACATTGTCAGTCGGTAAACATACCCTGACTGTAATTTACACGGACGGTGAGACATCCGGTGAGTTTGAGATCTTAAAGAAAGCTGAATCCACTACACCCGGAACCGGCGACAGCAGCAATATCATGCTGTGGGCGACCCTGTTGCTCATATCAGGCGGTGTGCTCAGTGCAGTGATCTATAAAAAAAGAAAACGCTTGAATTAAGCATCTAACAATTTAAGTGAGACAGCAACGGACTGATTTAGTCTGTTGCTGTCTCTTTTAAATAATCAGATGGAAACAAAAAAATAATGAAATTAGTTAAATGATTTTTATAACGATCAAAAAACAAATCATGTTGGAACGGATTGCCCATGTATCATTTTTTGCACATTGACTGGGTGCTACCGTGGATAAATACGTTTTGTACTCAGTTTACAGATATATCTTCCATATAATCATAACTTAACTTATAACTTTTTAATTTTAATTTAGTCAGTCGTTATTTTGGGTATTAATGACAATGTGTTATTTTATACAGATTTCTGTTTTTTTCTTGAGAATTAACAAAAATTCTGTTATTCTTTTAGAACGAGAAATGATATATTCGAAGGAAAAACAAAAACTAAATTTCTCTCGAAAAGGTAAGGAGGTCTTTTTGCTTTGAAAAAGAATAAACTATTCCCTGTATTGCTTGCAATAGTTATGATTGTAATGCTGATGCCTTCTATTGTATTTGCAACGGGCGTAGATGATGATGATACAAGTTATTCCGATCATTCGTCAGTTGTTGTCATTAAAGATAATGATAACAATGACTGGTATCGAGAACAGAATGCAGCATTTGATAAACTGGAAACTTATTGGGAGGATGTAGTACAAACCGAACCTGAAGACTATGACCAAAATGATACGGATAAAACGGTGACGATTGATAGCGCAGAAGGGTTGGTCTGGTGGGCGAAGCTGGTGAACGATGGAATATCTTTTGCGGGATATACGATTTCTATCACCAAAGATATTGATTTGTCTACTTATTATTGGACGCCTATTTGTGCCAACAATGTATCTAACAATGGCGTTACCATCAGTAATTCTGGTGTGCTAGATAATTGTATCATCGATGGAAACGGCTATCGTATTATTGGCCTGACAACACAGATCGGTGTACGTGAACCGAAAGCCGGCAGCGTTCCGGGTGACGGACAAAACTGCTACTATTATGCGGGCTTTATCGGTACAAGCAATTGTAATATCACTATGAATGATCTTACTTTTGATAAAGCCAGTGTTGCAATCACTCAACCTCGCAATAAGGTAGAAACAAATGGAACCAGTTCTATTGCGGTTATTGTCGGTGCGCAAACCGGAAATGCTAATCTGACATTGAATCGTGTTACTGTTACAAATTCCGATGTGATGGCTATGCAGAAATCATCTGCATTTATCGGCAATCTAATGGGTGGTAAACTCGTTGTGAATGAATGTGAGATTTCTAACAGTACATTTTCGGCGTATTTTATGGTTGCCCCGATTATAGGATATGGCTCTTATAAAAGCGTTGATATAAATGGTGGAATTTGTTTAAACAACAATACAATTGAAGCTATAGAAATGCCCAATGCGTCTTATGCTGTAGATCATGTTACAGGCGCTCATTATAATAGCGGTTATTTAAATGCAAGCACAACTATGGTTACTTTTGACGGCTCTTCCGATATGGGTGTCGGAATTGAGCTATCATTGATAGCAGAGTATAATGGATATGTCTATACTAGTATCTCGGATGCAGTAGATTATCTTATTGCAACAGATCCGAATAAAACTGGCAAAATAACGCTTCTGAAAAATGCAGAAGGTAGTGGAATCGGATTATTTAACGAGAAAGGACACACAGGTGTTGATCTGACAATTGATTTTGGCGGGAACACATATACAATGATTGATCCCGCTGTAGGTTCTGTGGGAACAGAAAGCCAGGCATTCCATTTAGAAAAGGGTAATCAGGTAACTTTGCAAAATGGTACCATACAAATTTCTGAAAAAAGTACAGAAGGAAAAATGCTGATACAGAATTATTGTAATCTTACTTTAAATAACCTTACATTAATTGGATCTGATATTACTTCTTATATTATTTCTTGCAATTACGGTGATACCGTGTTGAATAATATTAATATTAGTGGAAGCAGATCCGGAGTGGTCGCAATTGATGTCATGCATTGGTTAGGTACTTTATATGCTGATAAGGCGCCTACAATGGTGATCAATAATACTGATCAGCAGATAATTAAGGGAATTATTGATGTTTACTGTTATGATAGCGCTATTGTGAATGATTGTGCGCAGAAGCCCTCTCTAATGATTAACGGCGGGCGTTATTCTGCTGATCCTGAAGCATATTTGCCTGAATATAGTGCGGTGACTAAAGAATTAGATACTCTTTATACGGTACATAGACTGACATATGTGCCGGCTAAGGAAGCAACTTGTACAACAGCAGGGAATATGGCGTATTATCATTGTGAAATTTGCGAAAAGAATTATGCGGATGAAGCGTGTATGGAGGAATTGGCAGATGTTGTGACTCCGGAAGTTGGGCATGACTATCAAGACGGTACTTGTACCATATGCGGGGAAAAAATCAAGGTAGAGGCTCCTGTGATTGATATAACAACACCTGTTGAAGAAGTAACCGTTGGCGTGAATAAAGAAAGTATTGACATTATTTTTGATGATGTCGCTGCAATTATTGAAAACGTAGATTCAGATAGCTCGATTTCGGAAGAAACCAAAGAGGCACTTAAAGAAGCTTTGACTAATGGGCAAGAAATTACGGCAGAGGTTATCATTGATGCAAAAATAGATCCTGCTTCTCAGGACAAGAATTTGATTGAAAATACGCTGAAAGATCTGAATGCACAGGTTAGCCAGTATTTTGATCTCACGATTGTTTTGAAAGCGGATGATGAGGTGCTGGGTAAAGTCAATACATTAAGTAAATTTGTTTCTTTTACTGTTGTCATTCCCGAAGATCTCATCAAGACTGGCAGAGAATTTTACATTCTACGAATTCATGATGGTAGAGTTGAAAAACTAAAAACGAATTTTAATGCTGAAAATAATACGATAACATTTGAGACAGATAAATTTTCAACTTATGCTTTGACGTATTCTGATTCTACTGTTACGGAAACGCCGAATGATGATGAAATAAACGACGGTTCTCCGCAGACGGACGACAACAGCAGTGTCATGTTGTGGGTTGCTCTTTTGGTTGTTTCGGCTTTTGGTCTTGTAAAAACCACAGTTTTCAACTGCAGAAAGAAATATACAAATAACGACCTATAAATATACCTATAACAAAAAAACGAAGCGGTTCTATCAAAATAAGAGACGTTGCCAAATGAATGTTGCACTTCAATCCTTTGTAAACAAGGCTTGAAGTGCACTTTTATTTGACAAAATAAATATAATATATAACGGTATGATTCATACCATGTAACTATCTGCTTTAGCAATTTGAAAAATGTTAATATATGAGCATAAGCCTATATGAAAAAATGGTAGTACCAATTCTGAAAGCTATTGGAAATGAAATATCCGGAAGACAACTTGTCATCCGGATGATATAAATATATTCACAATTTACTATTATGAATATTACGATAAATACAAAAGTGTTTTTAATTCAATATGTAACTCCTTCTGGGTGACATAAAATTAATTTAACATCACCTTGTACTCTGTGATTAGGAATATGATAGGGAAAGAAAAGTTCATCTGCTTTGGAAATTTTCATTTCTCCGCCGTCATAAAGCAACTTTCCAGATCCTTCTAAAACGATTGCCACTTGGGGAAAACCAGTATCGCGAATGGGAGCTTCTCCATGAACGGTTAATTCGGTAAAGGAAAAGAAAGAAGTTTGTTCCGGACCGATAACAATAGATTCAGTACCCCAATTTCCGGTGCGAAACATTTTACGTGGTATACGCCAACGTCTTAAATTTTCTTCATAGGAACATCCGTCATAAATATAAGAACCAAGTAAACGTTCATCATATTTTGCCTCGGCTTCAGGTGTAATTTTTCCATAATCAATATGCCAAAGCTTTGCTGTTTCGCGCATCGGTAATGCGCCTAAGGTAATATCGCTGGGTTCCTGAACTTCAATGACAAAGCACCCTTCTCCTAATGCATGAGGACATCCACCTCCTACAAAGTAAGTTTCGCCAACTTGAACAGGAATCTTATGACATAAATTTTCCAGTGCTTTTAAATTCCCTTGATAATAATATTTTTCCCACTCTGCCCTAGTAACACCTTCTTTAAATCCAAGCAAGATATAGGCGGGTTCCGAAGTATCATCCCGTGTACCGATGACAAACCAGCTTTCTTCTTTTCCGTAGTCCCTGTTCCACATTTTTTTTGCCCATGAACGGGTAGGATGACATTGCAGACCATATTGGCGTTGGGCGTCCAAATATTTAATTAACATTCCCAGACCGGTCCCATTTTTTTGCATATGAGTTTTTCCTAAAATCTTTTCAGGATTGCTTTGAATTGCTTCAAATAAAAAAAGTTGTTTTCCGTCTGGTAAGATTACTTCACTACAACCATAGTTTGGTTGATCAGCCGGGGGCTTTTCGACTCTTGTCACAGAGCCAATCCAAGCTTCGGAACCAGAGTCGTCGTCAATAGGAGGTGTAATGCCACGGAATTTATCAATTTCTCTTCCGCCGGCGCCGCGTATTCTGTTTTGCACTAATTTCCAGGGTTGATTATACATATGGTATAAACCTCCAATCTAATTTCATCTTTGTAATCAGTATACAATATAAAAGGACAAAATAGCAATATTGCTTGTTGAGTTTTTAAAAGCAAAACAATTTGACAACCAAATAAAAAAGAAATAAAATATGAATAAATTATATTAAGTGTATTTGATAAGAGGGAATTATGATTAATGCGGCAGAATTTGCGGTAATGATGTTAGATTTAGAGAAAGTGTCGCGTTCCAGTGTAGATAATTTATTTGCAGTAGCCTGTCTACAATATGAGTTGACAATGAATCAATTACATATTTTAATCGAGCTGAATAAAGGGCAAGAGTATACTGTTGGTGAGCTAAGTTCAGTAATTGGTGTTTTGCGGGGAAATATGGCAAATATATGTAAGCAGCTTGAAACTCGCGGACTGATCGAAAGGAAAAGAGACGATAAAGATGAAAGAGTGGTTTTACTTCATATTACTTGCCGGGGAAAGATTCTTGTCAAAGAAATTTTTATGCAGATCCAACAAAAGTATCAATGTGTTTTTGAAAAAAATGATTTAATCGGATATTTTGAAAAAATACTTGAAGGATTAAAAGCTTTATATGCTTTTTTGGAACAAATGTAGTTTTTAGATTGCTCTTGACTAAAATCTTTGTTTCTTTTACAATAAAATTAAAGCTACTTTCCGTGACTGACGGGAAATATGGATTACCATAGTGGAGCGGAAAGCATATAGTAGTCGACCGTCTGGGCAATCTTTATTCATGGGTTGAATTGGGTTGCTTTTTTTTATTTATAATTTATGGTGAATGATATTTGGAGGGAAAAAATGAAAACATACGATAGGGCGGATATAGGTGCTATATTGCGTTCCAATTCTTATCCGGGAAGAGGAATTGTCATTGGAAAGACAAGTGACGGTAAAAAGGCGGCAATAGCCTATTTTATTATGGGTAGAAGTGAAAATAGCCGTAATCGTATTTTTGCGGAAGAAGGAGAAAAGGTAATAATATATCCATATGATGAATCAAAAGTACAAGATCCATCGTTAATTATTTATTCGCCGATCCGCAGGTATCAAGACTATTTAATTGTGACCAATGGAAATCAAACGGATACGATCTATACAGCGTTAACAAATCATCAAACTTTTGAACAGGCTTTGGAGACAAGAACTTTTGAACCAGATGCCCCCAATTTTACGCCGAGAATTAGTGGATTACTGCATTTTAATTTAAAAGATTTTTCTTATAAGATGAGTATTTTAAAAAGTGCAGATGAAAATGGAAGTGCTTGTAATCGATATACATATGCATATTCTTCTTTACCCGGGACAGGGCATTTTATTCATACATATGAATGTGATGGGAATCCCATTCCTACCTTTACTGGTGAGCCCAGAAGAATAGAAGTGGGTTCAGATATTGAGCTTTTTACATTTGAGATCTGGAACTCTTTAAATGAACAGAATAAAATTTCTTTATATACCAGGTTTATTGATCTACAGACCGGACATGTTGAGAACAGACTTATCAATAAAAATAAATGAGAGGGAAAACAAATGAAGGAATTTGAATTAAAGTATGGGTGCAATCCAAATCAAAAACCAGCTAGAATTTTTATGCACGACAATTCTGATTTGCCTATAGAAATTCTTTGCGGACGTCCGGGATATATTAACTTTTTGGACGCGTTTAATAGTTGGCAATTAGTAAAAGAGCTAAAGGAGGCTTTAGGTATTCCTGCTGCAACCTCATTTAAACATGTCAGTCCTACTTCTGCCGCGTTGGCTCTGCCAATGAGTGAACAATTAAAAAGAGCATGTTTTGTACAGGATGTGAAAGGACTTGATGATTCGCCGATGGCATGTGCATACGCAAGAGCACGCGGGACAGATAGAATGTCTTCTTTTGGCGATTGGATTGCATTGAGCGATACTTGTGATGCGACGACAGCTAAACTTGTGCGTAGAGAAGTTTCAGATGGGATTATTGCTCCAGGCTACACCCCGGAAGCGTTGGAAATTTTAAAGAAAAAACGGAATGGTTCCTATAATATTGTGAAAATTGATCCTAATTTTGTTCCCGATCCTATTGAGAGAAAACAGGTATTTGGTATAACCTTTGAACAGGGAAGAAATAATTTTAAAATTAATGCAAAACTGTTGGAAAAAATTGTGACTAAAAATAAGACACTACCTCAAAATGCGGTGCGTGATTTGATTGTTTCTTTGATTACCCTGAAATATACACAATCCAATTCTGTTTGTTTTGCTGTGGATGGTCAGGCTATTGGAGTAGGAGCAGGTCAACAGTCGCGTATTCACTGTACACGTCTTGCTGGTAATAAAGCTGATTTTTGGCATTTACGTCAGCATCCAAAGGTCTTAGATCTTCCTTTCTTGAAGACGGTGGGACGTCCGGAACGTGATAATGCAATTGATGTATATTTAGGAGAAGATAGTGAAGAAGTCTTGGCGGACGGAGTATGGCAGACATTATTTTCACAGCGCCCGGAACCTTTTACAAGAGAAGAGAAAAAAGCATATTTATCAACAATAAAAGGGGTTGCATTAGGCAGCGATGCTTTCTTCCCCTTTGGAGATAATATTGAACGTGCTTATCGCAGCGGAGTTAGTTATGTTGCTCAGCCGGGAGGGTCGGTTAGAGATGATAATGTCATTGAAGTTTGTGACAAATACAATATGGTTATGGCGTTTACCGGCATGCGGTTATTCCATCATTGATTGAAAAAGAGTAAATGAAAAGGATTCGAGATGATATCTCGAATCCTTTTCTATACGTGTAAATAAATTTAGGAATCAAAAACAGAAGATGCTTCTTGTAACAATTTGCGAATTTCCAAATGCTGTGGGCAATGTGTTTCGCATATTCCGCATTTCAGACAATCTTTGGCAACTCCGCCTTCTTTAGTTGCCTCCTGATAACGAGAGGATTCTTTGGAAATATTTTGATATATACGATAATTATTCAACGCTTTAAATATACCGGGAATATTAATTTGCTGAGGGCAATCATCAATACAGTATTTGCAAGCGGTGCAGGGAACTGTTGGTATATTGTTAAGAATATTTACGGCCTTGGCTATTGTGGAATACTCTTCTTGTGTAAGGGGCCGGAAGTTTTTCATATAGCTAAGATTATCCTGCATCTGTTCTAATGAAGACATACTGCTGAGTACTGTAATTAGGCCATCTAAAGAAGCAACAAAGCGTACAGCCCAAGAAGGAATTGACAATTCAGGATTAACAGCTTTATACATTGATTGAATTTCTTCGGAAAGGGCAGCCAAGGCGCCTCCTTTTACTGGCTCCATGACAATAATAGGCTTATGATGTTTACGTGCGACTTCATAGCATTTACGTGACTGTACACTTTCACTATCCCAATCAATATAGTTAATTTGTAATTGAACAAAATCTACATATGGATGCTTGGTCAATAAATTGTCCAACATTTCTGCCGTATCATGAAATGAAAAGCCGGCATTTTTAATTAAGCCCTGTTTTTTTAGATCTTGAACATAATCCCATACATTTAAACGGTCAAAATCGGCAATATTGTTGCGGTTTACATTGTGCATCAAATAGAAATCAAAATAACCAGCCTGTGTCCGCTGCATGGATGTTTCAAACATTTTTCGAATATCTTCCGGTGTTGTGTAATCCCATACAGGCAATTTGGTTGCCAACTGATAAGACTCTCTGGGATATCGATCAATTAATGCAGCTTTTGCAGCCAATTCAGATGCACCATTTCCATAAACATATGCGGTATCAAAATATGTAAAACCCGCTTCCATAAAAGCATCAACCATTTTTTTTACTTGCTCGATGTCTATAGACTCATCAGATAATTGCGGCAAACGCATTAATCCGAAACCGAGTTTAGGAATATTTGCACCTAAATATCTTTCTCCCATAATATCAATACCTCCTCTAATATCATAAAAACAAAGCAATTTGCTTGTTTTATTGATAAATTTGGGTTTATATCCCCAAATTTATCAAATCTCACTTTAAATTATAACAGCGAGATAAAAAGGTGTCAATAAAGTAAAAAAACGGCTGTTAAGCCGATTTTTCCGAAATTCTATTTATTTTTTGATTCTTCTTGTGCTAAAATTTCACGTAGGGCATGTGCAAGCTGGTCAGGACATGAAGTAGGCTTAAATCCGCAATGGATACCTTCTAAACGATCAATCACATCTTCCGCTTTCATACCAATAACTAATTGTGATATTCCTTGCAAATTTCCATTGCATCCTCCTACAAAATTTAGATCTTTGATAATATGGTTTTCATCCAAAGCAATGTTAATTAACGCGGAACAAGTCCCCTTGGTTTTATATGTATACATTAAAGTTTCTCCTTTATCTATAATATATTTGCCTATTTATTTTATATGTTAAAATATTACTTTTCAAGACACTTGCTATTATGTTTTCAATTGAAATATAATTTTTTTTTTGTTATACTAAAACAAAGTAAATTATGGAGGAACAATGAAAAAAATTTTTAAATATAATAAATTGCATGCAATTACAGGAATTCCGGTATTGTTAGCATTTGGTATTCCCGCGTTGCTTGTTGCATGTGTAATTGTTGGCATATGGGTGTTTATCGCGTTGATTATGAAGACATATAAAAAACGAAAACAAACAATTAAAGATAAAATAGACGAGCAAAACAGAGCATGATCATGTTCTGTTTTTATTTTTTAATCCATTGTTTAGAAATTGACTAATAAAAGCAAGGTGCCCAGAACCAAAAAGCAAAGCCCGATGATTGCTCTTTTTGAAAGTTGTTCGCCAAGCCAAAAATAAGCAAAAAGGATACTGAATAAAATGCTGAGTTTATCAATAGGAGCAACAATAGAAGCTTTCCCGTGTTGTAATGCGTAATAATA
>CALVMT010000076.1 GCA_944347775.1 uncultured Clostridia bacterium
GAGTATCAATTATATTATGGGGAGTATCATCCGCGCTATCAAGAATTTCTAAAAAAAAGTGATCAATATTGTGGAAAATCGAAAAGAATCCTTTGGTTTATAACCTGGAGAGAATATTTGGGAAATAACTATGCTACAAAGTTGCTTATTCTAACATTAAAACGCATTTTATCCGATCCCAAACTGCTTAATTTCCTAGAGGAACGTGGTTATGAACTGCGGCTTTGTCTGCACTCTTTTTTTAATGCCTCAACGGTATCAACTTTACTTGAAAATTCCAGTTCGTCTAAGATCTCGTGGGTACACGCGAATCAAACAGATGTGATGGATGAGCTGGCTGCAAGTAGTCTTTTGATTACGGACTACTCATCAGTTGGGTTTGATTTTGCTTTTTTAGGGAAGCCGGTAGTTTTATTTATGCCTGATTTGGATGAATATAGGAAAAAACGTAGTTTTTATTGCAATATAGACGAGTTGGAGGAGTCGGCCATCACATCTCCAACGGAATTTATTAACTATCTGGTTGAAGAAAAGTATGAGATAAATAGCTTTTTCCGTAATCGGCTGCCAGAGATAATCGATTATGAATATGTGCGCTCTGGAAAACACATAGAACGTATGTACCAATATTTTCGGAATTTGCAGGAGCATCGTATTACATTTATTGGATACAATTTTTACGGAATTGGCGGTACTGTCTTGGCGACTAGAGCGTTGGCAGAAGGCCTGCTGGAACAGGGCTATATGGTACAGCTGCTGTCTTTAAAGCAAAACCAGAAGCCCGGAGATGTTCCATATGCCTTGAATATGAAAGCTCTTTATGATGAAAAGGCAAAAACGAAACGAAATAGACTAAAAAAGTTTTTATTTAAATCATCAAAGCTCTATCAATGGCTTCGATTCGATAAAGATATGTGCCATTTAATTCCATATGCCGGATATGCACTGAAAAGATGGTTAGATCAAGCAGGAAGTGAAACTGTTATTTCTACCCGGGAGTCGCTGCACCCATTTTTATTTTATGGTAGCTCGAAACGGATTAAGAATAAAGTTTATTATTATCACTGCATTGCATCCGTTTTTGAAACCGTATTTCCCCGTTTGTCAGAGCAACTTAAATTCATACAGCCAGAAAAGGCTATTTTTGTAACAGAGAATAATCGTTTGAATTTTATAGAAACATACCATTTTGAACCCTACCAGCAGTATCTTGCTCTTGGGAATACGTTGGATTCTTCACGTATGATCGAACGTGATCAAATTCATCCCATTGTGCCCAAGGAACAATACCGTGGTGTTTATTTGATTCGAATTAGTAGTGAAAGGAAAGATGACATTGATAATTTATTGAATTATGGGCGCTATTTGAAAGAGCATCATTATACAGATATTCGAATTGACCTTTATGGAACAGGGGATTATTTAGATGAATTTCTTCAAACACTTGTAGAAGAAGAATTAACGAAATATATCTGTTATTGTGGTTTTACGAAGAATCCTAGAGGTGTGATCCGCTCTCACGATGCAGTCGTGGATTTTTCTACAAATCATTCGTTTGGCATGCCATATATAGAAGGGATGTTAAATGGAAAAATGGTTTTCTGTATGAGAAATCCTGGTTCGGAAGAAGTGATGCGTGAGATTCCGGAAGCGTTTATTGAATCATTTGATGATCTGACAACGAAGATACGCCAGCTGCCTTTCCGTTCCATAGAAGAACTCACACATTATTATGATGTAATTTCTGCCCGTTATTCGAGGAAATCTGTTTCAGAGGCTTTTATTCAATACGCTTTAAAGTAGATGATACATAACTCGCAGGAGGCTTTAAATGGGTCATTTAATTCAGATTTTGAAGGGGTTTAAGCGATATCGTTTTCTGCTATCTGAATTAGTAAAAAAGGGAATTGTATTAAAATATCGCCGTTCTTATTTAGGATTAGCTTGGACGTTATTGGAACCTCTCTTGAACATGATAGTGCTTACTTTTGTTTTCGGAACGCTATTTGGAAATTCTGACCGGACATATCCGGTATATATACTTTCGGGGCGCTTGCTGTTTTCCTGCTTTTCTCAATCGACGAAAACTGCCTTGCGCTCCATCCGTTCGAACTCGGGGATGATTAATAAAGTGTACGTACCCAAATATTTATATCCATTATCCGGCGTCCTGTATTCATATGTGATATTTTTGTTTTCATTAACAGTTTTGATTGTGGTTTCTTTGGTTTTGGGTGTCTGGCCTACAAAGTATATGCTGTTTGTTCCGATCCCTTTGCTGCTGCTTTTGATTTTATCATTTGGGATTGGAATTATCCTTTCAACATTGGGTGTTTTTTTTAGAGATATGGAATATCTGTGGGATGTTGGTTTAACGCTGTTGATGTATCTTTGCGCTATTTTCTATTATCCGGATCGTTTTATAGAAACGGGTAAAGGCTGGGTGTTAACATTAAATCCCTTATATTGCGTTATTTCACTATTTCGCAGCTGCATTTATGGACAACCATTGGAATTACGATCTCTTATTTATGCAGCAGTATGGTGTGTAGTTACAACGATAGTGGGACTGTGGATATTCTGGAAAAAGCAAGATGAATTTGTTTTACACATCTGAGTTATGATAAGGGGAAACTATGCAAGAAACAGCAATCCAATTAAACAATGTAGGAATAAAATTTAATCTCAGCCAGGAGAAAGTTGATAGCCTCAAAGAATATGCAATTAAATTTATAAAACGAGAATTGCTCTACAATGAGTTTTGGGCCTTAAGAAACATTACTTTCAATGTGCAGAAGGGAGAGCGCTTAGGCATATTAGGCTTTAATGGTGCGGGAAAAAGTACTTTGCTCAAATTGATTTCCGGCGTATATAAGCCTACTGAAGGAACCATTGTAAAACATGGGAAAATTGCCCCTCTTTTGGAATTAGG
>CALVMT010000077.1 GCA_944347775.1 uncultured Clostridia bacterium
GAACTGAATAGTATATCCCATAGGAGGAGCAAGGTCGATACACCTTGCTCCTTTTCATTGGGCATTCATAAAAAATGAATAAAAAGGTCAGTTATACATACCAATACTTATCTCGGACAGAGACTAATTCAAACGTTTTTTCCGCAACATTTTTTATATTTTTTCCCCGAACCACATGGGCACGGATCATTTCTGCCGATTTTATTGTCGTTTATTACCTGTTTTGATTTCCGCCAAGCTTTTGTTATTTCCTGACGTTTTTCCAACGGCAAGACATCTTCCCATTCCGGCAAGGTATACAGCCATTTTGCTTTTGCTTCTAACATATTAAAATAAAGTTTTTCAAAATCAACATCTAAATCAATATGTGTTTCTTCTGTTAAATCTTCTATCTGATAACCATTTTTTAAGCTATCATTAATCCCATCCATAAATCCGCAAAAAACAGCAGGCTCCATTGCAAATTTTTGTGCAAGTTCCGATAGGCTTCCGGAAAAAACGGTATCTTTGTTTGCTAAAATTTTCTTGTAGTTTTCCGTTTCCGCCGCAAAATATTCATTCCAATAGGCCATCTGCATTTCCGGCGTTGTTTGCATATCAGCCATATTCCGCCATCTTTCATAGAGTTTCATCTTTTCAATCCTCTCTTTATTGATAATTTACAAGCCGTTTATTTACCTGCATAATAAATTCATGTGTATTTACTATTGTTTTATTTTTCAATGTAGAAAGCAAAGCCAAATCTTTTGTCATTACTCCGTCCTCTACCGTATTTATCGTTGCCTGTTCCAAATGATCAGCAAAAGCAATTAACTCCTGGTTTTGATCCATTTGTCCGCGTTTTTTTAATGCGCCGCTCCATGCAAAGATTGTTGCAATAGAATTGGTGGACGTTTCTTCGCCTTTCAAATGTTTATAATAATGGCGCGTTACCGTACCGTGCGCTGCTTCAAATTCATATTTTCCATCTGGCGATACCAGTACAGAGGTCATCATCGCCAAACTGCCAAAAGCAGTAGCAAGCATATCACTCATTACGTCACCGTCATAATTTTTTAATGCCCAAACAAATCCACCTTTAGAACGAATTACCCTGGCTACGGCATCATCAATCAACGTATAGAAATAAGAGATTCCCATTTTCTCAAACTTTTCTTTAAAGTCATGATCATAAATTTCCTGAAAGATATCTTTAAACGTATGATCATATTGTTTAGAAATCGTATCTTTTGCTGAAAACCAAAGATCCTGTTCTGTACTTAATGCATAATTAAAACAGCTCTTTGCAAAACTACGAATGGAATCCATCGTATTAAACATTCCCAGCAAAATACCGCCATTTTGATTATATTGGCAAATTTCTTTTCTTTGTTCATTACCCTGCCGATCGCTAATAACAAGTTCTGCTTTTGCTTCTGCAGGAATTTTCATTTCCGCAGCTTTATAAATATCTCCAAATGCATGCCGCGCAATTGTAATCGGCTTCTCCCAGCAACGAACATACGGTTCAATTCCTTTAACTAAAATCGGAGCACGAAATACAGTGCCATCCATAATACCGCGAATTGTTGCATTTGGACTGCTGTACATTTCTTTTAAATGGTATTCTTCCATTCTCTGTGCATTAGGTGTTATTGTCGCACACTTTACTGCAACACCATATTTTATTGCAGCATACGCTGCATCTTTCGTTACCTGATCTGCAGTTTTATCTCGATAAGGCAAGCCCAAATCATAATACTCTGTTTTCAAGTCTACGAAAGGATAAATTAGTTCTTCTTTAATATATCGCCAAATAATACGTGTCATTTCATCGCCATCCATCTCTACGATAGGAACTTGCATTGCGATCTTTTTTTTCATCAACTTTTTCTCCAATCATGAGGCAAATCATATTTACCTCCGGTAATTTTTTTTAATATAACATATTTTATCAAATTTGTGAATAGCCATACTCTTTTTGAAAAAACCAAAATTCATTATTCTTTTGCAATTATATTTTGTCCTTGCCGCTTTTCTTATGCTAAAATAAAAAATAAATAAATGAGGAATATAGATTTCATATGAATACACAGATCTTTCGAGTTGTACTGTATTTACTAATAGGTTGTTTTCTTTTCTGTTCGTGTTCAGCTGACGATCCTTCTAAAATTGTTATAGCACAAATTGAAGATTCTTTTCTTTATTTAGACGAATTACTTTCAGAGATGGATTATTGGATTTATGTCAACGGAACAAATTCATTTTCACAGCAAGGTGAAAATTCTAATGTTGATACACAAACAGAATTGGAAGAATTAGCTCAAACACAACTTTCGGCATTGATTTCCTATTATGTTGCTTTAGAGAAGGCAGAAGAGTTAAACCTAGCTAACTTAAGTGAAAAAGAAAAAAACGAAATATATCTAAGTGTCGAGCAAGACAAAAATAACAGCATCAGCTATTATGAAGGACTTTTTAAAGAAAAGCATCCTTCTTTATCTGAAGAAGAACTTGATATATTAGTTGAAAACGAATTAGATAATGCCGGTTACAGCGAATCTGCCCTAACCGAATATTATACAAATTCAATTATTTATCAAAAAATATTTGCCTATTATACCGAAACCCTTACGCTCAGCAATGCAGAAGTTCAAGAAGGTTATGTTGAATTGGTAGAAGAAGCAAAAAAAAACTATATAGATAACCCATCTCGTTATGATTACGATATCTTTTTTGGTTCTACTCCATATTATACTCCTGCCCACGTCCGCCGAGTAAAACACATTCTCATTGCATTGGAAGAATCAGATGCTACAGCAGTACAAGAAGCATATGAAAACGGTGATCATGACTCAGGCGATCTTTTACTTGCAGATGCACTCACTAAAATTAAAGGAGAGGCAGATGAGGTCTATGCACGCATTATGTTAGATACTTCGCAATTCGATCATATCATGTATGAGTTGACGGATGACATTGAAGTATTAGAAAATCCAGATGGATATTATGTTTATCAAGAAAGCTTGTTTTATCATCCTTCATTTATGGATTGCGTATTTTCTTTAGAATCAGAAGGCGATATCAGCAGACTTGTTGCAACAACAAGTGGTTACCATATAATCAAACTAGAAGAGATTATCCCTGAAGGCGCTACTCCGTTAGAAAAAGTATACAATTCCGTATATGATACTTTATTACAACAAAAAAAGGAAACGTATTTTTCAGAACTTACTCAGCGTTGGCAAAATGAATACACCATTAAAATCTACTCTTCTCGCTATCTTTCTTATTTGGAAGATAATTATACCGCATTGCTGACTTAAGAACAATGCACAGACCATTCTGTCTGTGCATTGTTCTTATCCAAGATATCTTTCCAACCAATTTTGTATTTGCGCCCCGTCTTTATACCCTTTTTGATATAACCGGTTCAAGTTGGCAACATTTCTGGATAATGTTGTTACTCCCTCCGTATTATCCGGTGAAATAATTAATACTTTATTTTTCTGAGCATATTCTTTTGCACTTTCAACTAAAGCATTGTATTTTTCCGCCCTTGCGCAAAGGTTTTCAGCTGAACGCGGATATTTTTTTCGAATACGCCGTGCAAGTAAAAGATCCTTCCCCGGTTTTCGTAGAACATCCAATGGTTTTGTCAAAAGCAAAACAACACGATCGCATCCCTCTTCAAATGCCTTTTGAATCGGAACAGGGTCTCCAAGAGCTCCATCATAATACAAAATACCATCAATTTCATAAGGGCGATTAACTCCCGGAATAGACGACGACGCCATCATTATGCGATAGTCATCCTGGTGAAGATCTTTTTTTTCAAAATATTTGACTCGGCCTGTAACCGCCTCTTCAGCAACAACAAACAACTGCGCATGATTACGGCAAATGGCAGGGAAGTCTATTGGGTCCTCTCCATCAGAGTTACTCAGGCTTCCATATATATAGTCCATATTAATATAAGAACCGGTACGCAAAAGATTATAAAATCCCATATAGCTCTTCCTTTTTGCATACTGAGAATAAAATCGATAGTTTCTCCCCCGTTGCCCGGCTAAATATGAAACAACATTTGCACTTCCGGCAGACACCCCAATGCAACAATCAAACATAATATGATGATCAAGGCAAAAATCCAATACGCCCGCAGCATAAATGCCTCTAAGACCCCCGCCAACATCTACAACTCCTATCTTACTCATTCGCCTGTCCTCTTTTCTTTATAGGCATGTCATTTTATAGCAAAGATAAAATTTACTTTTCCTTTATATTTTCAAAAAAAAGCAGATGCCTTTTCCAAATCTTGGTTATTAGGGCGCCCTCTACCCGTCCCCCCTATCCATTTAAACGGTCCAAATGTATTATAACCACGGCAGCTAAATTCTCCTAAAATAACAGCTTGTTTTGCTTTTGCCGCTTTAATTATTGTTTTTGCTCCCTTTCCTTTCAAACCACCGTAAGTATAGATAAAAAATACTTTTTTACCCATAGGTAAATATTGTCTAAGATAGCCAATTACACTTTCATGAAATTCAAAGCCATAAATTCCGGAGGCAAACCCAATAATATCATATTGATCCAGGCTGGCTTTCGGTTGTATAGATATATCAAACAGATCAACGTCGTTTGCTTGTGCGATCGCTTGTATCACTTTTCGTGTATTTCCATGATGGGCAGAGTAATAACATATCGCTATCTTCATCTCCATTATTTTGGTAATACCAATCTCCTTTTAATTTTTTAAAAATGGCCCGTTGACAAAATATAAAAAAACGAGACCTAAAGCAAGGATAACAGGTCATCATTGTATCCAAACCTTTTGCTCGTATTTATTATTTACAATAACAGATTTACTGCAAAAATTCAATCCCACTTCTGATTCCTACAATATATTCTTGCATTGTATTAAATCTTTTTCTTTCTTTTCAGTACGATTCTTCAATTGCAAATGTAAATGCGACATGCTAAAATAAAATTAGCTGACATACTGTTGCCAGTAAATTTACTTGAGAGGATGGGTCCCATTATGATCAAAGAATATGCCGGCACAATTTTGGATGAGATCAGCCAGGCTCTAAAAGACATGGATTATGATGTCCTTTGGAAAATGGTTGCTGAAATCCATGGTGCTAATCGTATTTTCTTCCACTCTGTCGGAAGGCCAGCAATTAATATGAAAAATTTTGCGATGTATCTCAAACATTTTGGCTATCGTCACCATATTATCGGCGATGCAACATGCCCGGCAATTAAACCCGGGGATTTACTATTTATCGTTTCAGGAACAGGCGAAACAGAAACCAGCGTTCGTATGGCTCAAAAATGCAAAGAAATTGGAGATATTAAAATCCTTTTGGCAACAGCAGCAAAAAAATCCACTTTAGGAGATTTAGCAGATCTCACTATTCGTTTCGATTGCCCTTTACCCGGAGTGGATAGCAGTGTAGAATCGGTTCAGCCCATAGGTTCACTATTTGACCAGTGTGTTATTTACGGTCTTGACTGGGCCCTTCGTGTTTGTGTTCAGCATCGCCTGGGCAGAAAAAACGGTGCCGGCCCTATGCATTCCAATCTTGAATAATGAATATAATTTAGACCATTTGCTATTATCAGGAGAATAATTATGAATATCAAAGAAATCACTGCAAAAATTATGAATGAAATTGATGTCGCAACTCAGAATGTGAATGAAGATATTTTAATTAAAGTTTTTTCTACAATTCACAATGCAAATCGTATTTTTTTCCATGCTAACGGACGTAGCTTGCTTACCATTAAATATTTTGCACAACGTTTAATGCACCAGGGATACCGCGTATTTATCGTGGGTGATATTGCTACTCCTGCAATTAAGAGCGGAGATGCACTTGTTATGGTTTCAGCTTGTGGAGAAGAGCCAAATCTCATTGCAGCTGCTCAAACCATAAAAGAAATTGGCGATATTAAGTTAATTTTAGTTACAGCTAACGAATCTTCTACTCTGGCAAAACAAGCAGATGTTGTTGTTAAGTTAAACACACCCATTCCAGGTTCTCCTGAAGACACTTCAATCCAACCCATTGGTGCCCAGTTTGAACAAGCTGTTTTATATGTCATGGATGTTGGCATGTCTCATTATTTCATGGATAGACTTGGAATTACTTTAACTCCCGGAGAAAACCCTCTGCATGCTAACCTTCAGTAAGTTTTGTTGCATTAAAGGAGAAAACTGATATGCTAAATGAATATTGCGCAAAGGCGATAAATGGGACACGCCAAGTGTTGGAAACACTTGATTACAAGACAATAGAAAAAATCGCAGACCGCATTATCAATTCCGATAATGTTTTTGTCGTTGCCGATGTGGGGCGCCCGGGTTTGGCGTTGATGTGTTTTGCACAACGTTTACGTCAATTGGGCATACGGTCGTATCACCTAGAGGAATCTCCACCTACTCCTTCCGTACATGAAGGTGATGTTGTTTTAATTGCTTCCGTCGATGGTGAAGATCAAACTCCTATTACCTTTATGAAAAAAGGTAAAGAATTACATATTGATTATGATCTGTTTACCATGGCAAGAGGATCCTCATTGGAAAAAGATGCTTCGGAAATGCTTTATTTTAACTGTCCTGACACTCAGGAACTTGTTGCCGAAGAATATTTTGAATTGGCATTATTTGTTGTATGTGAGACAATGATCATGTATATTCAAGATAAGCTCGGAAGAAGTAGAGAGCGCATGCAACAGGAATTGCCTAATATCTTTTAATTAGAGAGGAGTAAGAAAGTTATGAGTTCAAAATCCGAAACTTTACAAGCCCCTGCTCATCTCACCTATCGGGCAAGGGAAAAATATCATGAGGAGCGCATCCGTTGCATGAGAATTGTTGCTGAAGGCATGGATGATGAGATGCTTATTAAAATTGCCGATAAGATCAACGAAGCAAATAATGTTTTTGTTGCAGCTCTTGGTCGGTCGCGTTTAAATATTATGGCTTTTGCTATGCGTCTAATGCAGATGGGTATTAGCACTCATGTTGTCGGTGATAATTCCACCCCTTCTATCCATAGAGGAGATGTTTTTATTATCGGTTCTTCCTCAGGAAAAACTTCATCTTTGGTAGAATTTGCAAAAAAAGCTAAAGCCGTAAACGCTGAAATTATTTTATTTACTGAAGCAGAAACTTCTCCTATCGGAGAAATGGCTTCACTTGTTTACCGTGTACAGGCAGATACTAATCGTCTGCCTGACCAATTGGGTTGGTATTCTGAATATGCTATTTCCCTTTGCTATGAATGCATTGTAATGTATCTCATGAAAAAGAAAGGCCTTTCTAAAGAAAAGATGCAAAGCGAATTGGCTAATCTCTATTGAGAAAAGGAGCAACTATCATGGAGAAGAAAACACTTTGGATGTCGCAGACTCCGGCAAAAGATAATTTTAAATTCAGGCTGGCCGTAGATGCACTTAAAGAAATAAAAGATCGTTTTGATTATGAAAAGTTACAGGAGATTGCAGATATCATTGATGACGCAGAAAATGTATTTGTTGCGGGAAGAGGTCGTTCTCGACAGACAGCGATGAATTTTGGAGCTCGCCTGGCGCAATTTGGCAAAAACGTCTATGTTGTCGGTATGCCCACTGCTCCTTCAATCAAAAAAGGAGATGTCCTTGTCCTTTCATCCGGTTCCGGAAATACTCCTACGCTGGTTGATTTTGCTAAAACTGCAAAAAGTGTTGGGGCAAAATGCGTGTTGTTGTCCTACAATAAAGATTCTGCTATTTCCAAAATCAACACAGCAACTTTTTTGGTATCAGATGTTGACCGTGCTGCAAAAGATAGCTCTAATCCGGAAAGTGCAGGCCTTGATGCAGAAATCTACAAATTGATTTATGCGTATTATGATTATCCGACAAATCTTGCATTTGATACTATTCTCACCTATATTATGCTAAAGCACAATATGAGTAGAGAACAGGTTGAAGCTGAAAAAGCTAATCTTTTTTAATAAAAAATTCTAATAAAAAGGCGGGGATATTCCCTGCCTTTTTTATCCTACAATAATACAACAGATGGAGAAAACTTTTATGTGGATTTTATTTGCATTCCTTTCCGCTCTTTTTGCGGGTATTACATCGATACTTGCTAAAGTCGGCTTGCAAAATACCGATTCCGACCTAGCAACTGCTCTTCGTACCGGTGTTGTATTGTTCTTCTCCTGGTTTATGGTTTTCCTTACGGGAGATATTTCCGGATTATCCATGTTATCTTGGAAAAGTAGCTTGATGTTATTTTTATCCGGTTTGGCAACAGGCGGTTCTTGGCTATGTTATTTTAAAGCATTAAACGCGGGCGATATTAATAAGGTAGTCCCAATTGATAAATCAAGTGTTGTTCTTACTATACTTTTTGCCTGGATCTTTTTAAAGGAAAAATTGTTTCTAAATAGCATTATTGGCATGTTTATGATTTTTATCGGCACAATGCTCATGCTGCAAAAGCAATCATATTCTATTGCGGCAGAAAATAAGTATTACTTTATCTGGGCAATTTTGTCCGCTGTTTTAGCTGCCATCACCTCCATTTTAAGTAAACTGGGAATGCAAGATATTCCTTCTAATTTGGCTACAGCATTACGTACAGGAGTTGTCTTAGTGATGTCATGGTTAAGCGTACTTATTCAAAAAAAGCAAAGATATTTAACAACAATATCCAAAAAAGATGTTCTGTTTATTACCTTATCCGGAATTG
>CALVMT010000078.1 GCA_944347775.1 uncultured Clostridia bacterium
TGCAAACGATCAATGGAATTACGCAAAACCGATATTTCCTGCTGGATGATGGTCATACAGGTTATGCTCAGGTGTTCGAGGAGACTGCAGAACTCGGAGGAAGTATTGTTCGCAGTTATACGATCGGAGACGATGTTTTGAGCCAAACCGTGGCAGGAGTCACCAGTCATCTCCTGTATGACGGGCATGGCAGCACCCGCCAGTTGACTGATAATAATGGCGCTGTTACAGCCAATTATGCCTATGATGCCTATGGCAAGATGCTTGGAGGAGATCCTGGCGTAACTGACGGCAAGCAGAGTGCAACTGATCTTTTGTATGCCGGTGAACAATTCGATCCCGGACTGCAGATGGAATACCTCCGTGCACGCTATTACGATCAAGATAATGGTCGGTTCAATAGACTTGATCCATTTGAGGGAAATAGCGAAGACCCGCAGAGCCTCCATAAGTATGCCTATTGTCATGTTGATCCTGTCAACGGAATTGATCCGAGTGGCAACATGTTTGAAGGATTGTATCTCTACTTGCAAATGGCTACCGTTAATTTCATGACGACTTATGGAGTGTATTCAAGTGCAATTGTCACTATCAATGCAATTGCCTTCTATAAAGCCGTTCAAGTTTTTGCAGAAGGCTATGATCCTGATACAGGAGAAAAAGCGGGTTTATTTACATATGCGTTTGCAGCTTTTGATTTAGTACCTATACCTCTTCCTTGGGGAAAAGTTTTTAAATATGGGAAAAACGTCCTTTCCGGAGGCGGTAAACAAATCGCAGCTCTTGGAACAGAACAGCTAGCGCATGTTACTGGTAAGAAATTCGCTCAGACAGCCGGGGAAGTTGGGGCTTCATATGCCGCACGAGAATACGGCTTGTTGGAAACCGGCTTTAAACCTTTATACCATGGCTTTGATAATGTATATTTTATGATGAGAGAAGGCGTTGAAAGATTTGTGATTATCGAAGCAAAAGGAGGAACTGCACGACTGGATAAAGGGCAAATGAGTCAAAAGTGGATATTGAAAAATATTCAAAAACTCATAGGACAAACGAAGGACGTAACCCAACAGGAACTTGGTCTTAAGTTATTGGATGCATTCAATAATAAACAGTTGGATGGAATGCTCGTGACAACAAAAATTAAAGATGGGATTATCCAAGATCCAGTTGTCATTCTGAAAGAACTAAAAGATATAGGGCTGGAGAGTTTTTAATAGTAACATCTTTTCAGGGAGCTCTCTGAACTATTTGAGAGTTCTCTGAAAATAAAATTTTTGCTTTAGAGCAAGCTATCCGTGCGGCAAGCCACGCGGTATTACGCCCGCTCTTACACGGCTCGTAAACGAGTCGAACGCAAAAAAAGGAAAAAGCAAAGAACAAAAAGTCGCCCCAAGAGGCGAGGTATTAAACCCAATGGAATAAATATAAGCTTTTGAAGGAGAAATTATGAAATATCAAGAATTCGGGTTGGAAAAGAATACTTTTGAAAGAATATTTCAAAACAACCTTAAAAAGGCAAAAGAGTATAACTCTCAATCTAAGCCATCAGATTTGCCATGGTTTTTTTGGTGTGATCAGAAATTTTTATTTAATGATCTTGTTTGCATAGGTGCATATTTGCAAGATGATTTCGATATGGTAAAATTCTATAGCCATGATTTATTTAATGCTTGTGATCTTCTTTTTTGGGGAGAGTGGCGTAATTTACCAAATGAGTATGCTCAGAATGTAAATTTATCATCCCAAGAATATGCTCTAAAAAAAACACCTTGGATGCAACCATTCCTTCATTGTACTGCATTAAGTTTTGCTTTGGGAAATATTTCAAAAGCCCAAATGATTGCTTCATATCCAACTGAAGAATGCGAAGACCTAGAATTAGGTGCAAAAATAGAGGATAGATATCTTTATTTGCTCTTGGCGCAATGGATAGCTACCGGAATTTGGAATCATAAATACGAAAAAATCATTTCAGACGGGAAAAGAAAGACTCCTAGAATGGTTTTAGATGTCTTAATAAACTTAAGAGATGATAATCAGGTAATGTTTGAAAAAACATTACAACAATATTTATCTCATTTTAAAAAATATGATTTTTCAAATTGTCACTTTAGTAAAATTTTATCATACATCGGAACAATATTATTTTACCTTGGCATCCAAAAAGGATACTCTATTACCGAATCCAAAATTTTAAATAATCCATATTTGATATTAAATTTACAGTAAGGTGATTTAAGGATAATATTTGGGATTCTTTTTGCTAAAAATTCTAAGATGTTCTTTTATTTTTATCTGCGAAATTCTGTTTCGCCTTACTCGGAGAGAACAGGCATTTCAAGCCGTTTCCGAAAATAGATGCTGTTTGCTTTGCATATTGGCAGATTAGGGGACAACGATGGTTGTAATTTTAGTATAATACAAAAGAAAAAGGAGACTGCAAATGAATAAAAAAGTCTTATTGCCAGTGTTCTTGGCCATGATGACTGCCACAGCCACGGATGTTGTCCCGAAAACAATGCCAGCGAAAGTTGTTGAACAACAGCAGGAGGAGTCGTATTCTCTGAGACTTCTGAATACCGCGAAACAAG
>CALVMT010000079.1 GCA_944347775.1 uncultured Clostridia bacterium
ATGCTGACCTCCTCCGGGCAAGCAGCCAATTTCTTCGCTCTCTTTAATATTTGTGGAACAGGAAGCCACATTGTCGCCGCCTCAACTATCTATGGCGGCAGCATCAACTTGCTGTCCACAACGCTTAAAAAAATGGGCATAGAGGTAACGTTTATTCATCCAGATGCGACTGAGACCGAACTGAACGCCGCTTTTCGTGATAATACATGTGCAGTTTTTGCCGAAGCTTTATCTAACCCCTCTCTTGTTGTTCTAGATATTGAAAAATTTGCAAACGCTGCTCATGCGCATGGTGTTCCTCTAATTGTTGACAATACCTTCCCTACCCCCGTTAATCTCCGTCCATTCGAATTTGGTGCCGATATTGTTACGCATTCGACAACCAAATACCTCGACGGTCATGGCGCAACAATAGGCGGCGCAATTGTAGACAGCGGAAAATTTAATTGGGAAGCACATGCTGAAAAATTTCCCGGGCTCACCACACCAGACGACTCTTATCACGGTATTATTTACACTCAAAAATTTGGAAAGCTTGCTTATATCACCAAGGCAACAAGCCAACTGATGCGTGACCTGGGAAGCATTCCCTCCCCCTTTAATGCCTATTTGCTCGGGCTTGGCATGGAAACCCTTGCGCTGCGTATGCAGCGCCATTGTAGTAATGCACAAAAAATTGCAGAATTTTTAGAACAGGACCCCAGAGTTTCTTTTGTGCAATATCCCGGGCTTGCTTCCAGCCCTTATTACAAATTAGCAAAGAAATATATGCCTAATGGCACTTGTGGTGTCATTTCTTTTGGCGTAAAAGGTGGTAGGCGCGCTGCAAACCAATTTTCCGATTCCTTGAAACTGGCCTCCATTGTCACCCATGTTGCCGATAGCAAAACCTGCATTCTTCATCCCGCCAGTACAACGCACAGGCAGCTTAGCGATGCTCAGCTTGAAGAAGCCGGTGTTCCAGGAGATATGCTTCGTTTATCCGTCGGTATTGAAAATCCGGAAGATATTTTGGCGGATATTATACAGGCCTTAGATTCACTTCAATAAGCAAAACAAAACGATGGAAAATAAAATTTTCCATCGTTTTGTTTTATCGGCAAGATTTTAATTAATATTCATTTTTACTTTATTTTTACCGCTTTATCCGTCAAAGTAACGTCAAAAACAGTTAATACACCATCTTTTACATGAAAGCGCACATCATACTCCCCGTAAGATAGACCATAACATTCTTCTGCACAATGCTGGTATGCGGGGCGCGGATCCAGCGTCAAAACAGAAATCAACGATTCTTGTTTTTCTTTCGGGATATAATTTAACAATTCTTGGGGAAACTCAACCCGTAATCTATACATAAGAGAATTCTGCGCAAATCCGCTTCTCGCTTCAGGATGGCTGTCTGTAAAAGCAAGATATGGCTTTATATCATAAATTGGCGTCTTATCCATCAAATCTGCTCCTTCAACAACCAATATGGCGCCAAACCCTTTTTTATACTCTACACTTTCCAAGCGGACAGATGATAAGCCTATTGGATTTGGGCGATAAGGCGAACGCGTGGCAAACACTCCCATTCTCCGATTGCCGCCTAACCGGGGCGGTTTAACCATCAAAGAATGCTTTCCTTGCCGGTTTGCATGGAATCCCCATAACAACCAAAGATAATCATAGTCTTCCAGGCCGCGCAAAGCGTTGTTATCCTGATATTCTCGTTCAAAGAAAATATATGCTCTCTGCGCAACCATTCCGCTTTGCCGCGGTATGCCAAACTTCGCAGTATAGTCATTGCGAATATACGCAATCGGTTGAAGAGTCAATTTTTCCTGCAAACCGTCTTGCCCTCCATTTCTTTTCCGTTTTTCAGTTCATCCATATCCCTTTTTGATATTCTGGAAGAGAAATCCCTTCCTTATTTAAGCGCAAACGGACATTTCTATTTATCTCCCTTTCTGCTTCCCATTGCTTTAAAGGCGGCAACCTAAGTGTAAATTTCAGCGTCATTTTATATGGATACATATTGGTAATGCCCAAATATTTAGGTTCTCCATTTTCTATCTCATGCTCTAAAAGCCAGCGCTGCATAACCTCAAGTATAATTTGAGAAGCTTTAATATCATCTTCGTTGCCCGCGATATCATAGTCTAAAAACAATACATAGCTATCCCGCGTATAATTGATGACAACATCAATATTGCCGTGTGGAATCATTGCAATCTCTCCATGCGCTAAACGTACCGACGTATTTCTGAGCGTAATCGCTACAACAGTCCCTTCCAATTCAAGTGCGGGAATGCGAATATAATCGCCTACGGCATAAACATCGTCAAAAAGCATAAATAGCCCGCCTAAAAAATCTTTCAGGAAAGATTGTGCGCCCAGGCCAATTGCCACTCCCCCGATCCCTGCCGTTGCAAGAATTGAACCGATGGTTCCACCTAGTCCCAAAACATCAAGTATCATAATTACCATCAAAAAATCGATAAGATAACGAACAACGCTCTGCATCAGCGTAATAATTGTTCCGCACTTTTTTGCTGTTAATGAGTTCGGCTTTTTTGCTGCTCGCCGCTCGAGAGATTTTTTTATCAAGGATGTGAATATTCCCTTTAGGATTCGGGCAACAAAAAAAATCAAAACAATTTTTATTACGCCCAACAAAAGAGCATCTATATTTTGAATAAAACCATTAAACGCATTTTTGATACTCTGCCACATTTTTTGCCCTCGTCATTTGTAAATTTGCCATTGTACTAATATATTTTCCGTTTTTCCCTAAATGAATAACCAATTCACCCTTCTTAACATCAGCATTGTTAAAAAATCAGGAGAAAAGACATTGATCTCCTGATTTCATTGCTTTTCTTTTTTTATTGTTTCCAAACACGACCGACATAGTCCTGCGGAACCACTTTTGCATAGTAATCGTAAGTTGCCACTGCTGCAGAAAGCGTAAATCTGTTTTTTACATTGATGATATAGGCTTCCAAATAAGTGCCATCTAACACCTCATCTGTCAAATAATACACTTCTTCTTTGCTGCTGTTGTAAACAATTTTATCCGTAACAAAGCTCTGATTACTCATAATAGCTACGCCTGCGCTATCTGAAAAAATATCCTGCCCGCACAGCAATCTGGAATCATATTCAATACCAAACAGATTGAGTAATGTAGGCAATATGTCAATAGAACAGCATGGTTTTGTAATCGTAATCGGCTCTTCTATGCTTCCGCTCCATAAGATCAATTTGCTTTTATAGCGCTCTAATCCACCGTAAGCGAGGTTCCCTCCGCAAAATTCCGCATATTCATTATCCGTTAACCCATAAGGATAATGATCCGCCGCCAAGACAATAACCGTCTTATCTAATAAATCTTTTTCTTCCAACGTATCCAGCAAATATTCCAAAGCATACTCTAATTCCAGATTACAGGCAATATACGCCTGTGCTGCTTCCGAATAGCCTGACAATTTGGCATAAGATTGAACAGCAAGTTTATTTTTCTCAGCCATAGAATTAACACCGGTAAATTTATAATTATGATGTCCACTCACACTCATATAATAAGCATGAAAACGCGGTTCATCAATATATTCGTCAATCGTATATTGTACGGTCAACAAATCAGATTCGGGCCATCCACTTAAACCACCTATCTCATTTCTTCCTTTAAAATCCAAATAGCCGATATTGGGATGCGTCAGATTACGCGAATAATAAGTGGCTGTATGGCCATGATAACCTTTACAATCAACACCCTCGCCCCTCAACACACTTCCCATACAAAACGGCAAGCAATTATCCTTTGAAGCCAAAAACGTACTGTTTGATTTAGCCCGGCTCGTATCAGGCAGCAGACCCGTTAGAAAAGCATATTCACCGTTAGTTGTATTTGAAGGAAACGTCGTCCAATAATTTTCAAAAACAAATCCCTCATGTGTCAATTTCCAGAGTGCCGGAGTCAATTGCTCATCAACAATCGCTGCAGGAGAAAATGCTTCCGCGCAAATCATAATCAGGTTATACCCTTCAAATAATCCCGTATAGCTATTTTTCTTCGTTCCCGGTTGGTTTTTAAAATAGGCATGCAATGTCTTCAGATTCTCATTTTCTTCCTGAGATTCCAACAATCCAAAATCGATGTCAAGAATATTCGGCGACGTATCGATTTGTTCGGGAGATTCCGGAAAATCGGGAACTTCATTGGAAATTTGCTCGTCTTCGTCCAATTCATCAATATTTTCTTCATTTTGCAATACGATACTTTCTTCATCGCCAAACAATATATATTGTACATCACCTTTTAACGTAGGCAATAAGCCCAGCTTTTCTATACTTAAATCCAAAACCCAGGTATTATGATACAAATCATAAGGCGAATAATCTTCTTTTCCTCGTATCGGCAACATTAAAAATACAATACACAGGTGACATACAATCGCTATGACTAATAGACCTCCCTGCCTTAAGAAACTTCCTCTGTTACGCCCATCCAATCGGATTTGCATACGGCGCGCTGCCAGAGCCATCGCGGCAAACGGGATCATTAGCAATAATAACTGCGGTAACGATTCCCAAATCGCAATCAATGTCTCAGTCAAAAAATTGGCAAGCATATCTCCACCCAAACCCAATTGTGAAATCGCATAAAAAGAAAAGAATACATGGTGATATACAAGTTGCGAACCATAAATTAAAAAGAATAATGCCGTAAATCCCCAGTATAACCCTTTTCTCACGCGCGGCCCAAAAAAGTCTGTAATAAATGCCAACAATAGCCCCGCCGGTATTGCAAATAAAATCGGATATAAAAACTTTGCATTTTTAAATAACAAAATATGGAATACACTTTCAAAATAAATCAGCATTCCTATATAATAAAAACATGAAAAATTTGCAGCAATGAATTTTTTTAATTTATCCATATTTCCCCGTCTCATTGTTTTATTCTCTTATATTATAGCTTTTTTTCAGGTAAAATTAAACGTTTTTCTTTCTGATTTACATTTGTTCGCCCCGATAATATTCAGAAAACTATACTTAAATCAAAAAAGTTAATAAGACACAACTTGAAAACCAAAAATCAGACCAATTGAAAAAGAAATTTCGCCGTTACGGCGCGGCTATAAAACAATAACTAAAAAATATAAATACAGTTCTACACCATGCGTAAACAAAAAGCCGTCTATCAATTTTGTACAAAAGATTGCCGCGTTTTTATCATCCGCCCTTTTCGTTCATTGTAAAACTTTTTTTCCAAAGCAATGTCGGGCTGACATTGCTTTGGATCTGTTCATGTTGTTCAGTCACACAGATAATCTTCTATTTCAACTCTACTATTCTCATCATAAGTATTGATAATTTGCTGATGAGATTATTGCCAACGTTTTTCAAAGTCTTGTTTACATATTCCGCTGCCTAACTGCCCTAGTGCCTGTCAAAAGAAACTGCTATTATAGAACAGTCTCATGCTTTTATCATATTCTGGATACAAATAAGATCCACGCTGCGCTTGGCATCCATTGTTTAAATTCACTTGCCCAATCCTGCCCTGCATTGCCCACTGTTTTTTTCTCATTCATCACTGTTTTGATCAAACGCTTTTCCACATTCCGGGCAAAACTTTGGCAGATGATAAGGATCCTTCGGCTGCCATCCGCATCGATCACATTGATAAACCGATGTTTTTGTTGGCCTCGCCTTTCCGCATTCAGGGCAAAAATTGCCTTTGCTCCACGCTCCGCAGCTGCATTGCCAACTATCCTCTTCCGGCTTGGGTTTCCCGCAGTTATGACAAAAATTCCCAGTATTCTCTGTACCGCAACGACATACCCATTTTTCTGTCAAATCCCCAGTATATGCTCCGCGGCTACTTCCCATTTGAAATAGTTGATTCGCATTTATTCCTCCCGATTGCTGTGCCATACCCATCCCCATAAATCCCATCATCGATCCATTAGGATTTGCTGCAGCAGAGCGCATCGCATCACTTTGCGCTCCGGCCAACGTTGCCGCCGCCATATTGGGATCGCGCAGAGCAGCACTTTTTTGCAAATTCTTAATCATCTGCTCATCTTCTTTTGAAGCGCTTACCGAATTAATTGCAAATGAAGCAACTTTAATTCCACGCAATGCCGCCCATTTTTTTGAAAGAACATCATTAAGTGCATCGGCAATCTGCATGGTATGCCCGGGTAACGCACTGTAACGGATGCCCATTTGGGATATTTTTGCAAATGCAGGTTGCAAGGCAGTCATCAATTCGCTTTTCAACATACTGTCAATTTCATTTCTTTGATATACATATTCTACATTTCCGCATACATTAGTATAAAAAAGAAGCGGATCTTGTATCTTGTACGAGTATTCACCATTGCAACGGATAGAAATATCAATATCTAATCCAATATTTTTATCTACTACACGAAACGGAACGGGATTGGGGGTACCGTATTTGTTTCCCACAATTTCCTTGGTATTAATAAAATAAACTCGTTGGTCTTTTGCCGTATTTCCGCCAAAGGCAAAGCGCTTTCCTATCGTTTTAAACGTATCCAGAATTCCCCTGCCAAGGCCACCATAAAAAATACTCGGTTCAGTAGATGTATCATAGACAAATTCTCCCGGCTCCGCACAAACCTCCACTACTTTGCCCTGTTCAACAACCAGCATACACTGCCCTTCATTTACGGCAACAATCGATCCGTTAGAAATAATATTCTCATCACCTTTTGTATTAGAACTGCGGCGGTTTTCTCTTTTTTGTGCCTTTACGGCCAAAACATCTACATCCATAGCTTCACAATAAAAATAATCGCGCCACTGATCGGCAAACACTCCCGCCATAGATCCAATACCGGCTTTTAATAAACCCATAATAATATCTCTCCTCTGTGTTTTATTTTTTGTTTATCACAACTTCTGGATTGGTTAACATATATTTTGCATGCTTTCAAATACATTTAGAATCTACCTCCTCTGCCGCCATGGGTCTTTCCGCTACTTCCCGTATGTGTACTGCTTCTGCCGGGATGGTTTTCCCGTTCAATACGCCGACTGCTTGTATGACTGTATAAATAAATATCCGCTCTTCTGGTCAGCTTGAAACCGTTTTCACAAATATACTCCTGTGCCTGCGCTTTTTTCCTTGCCGTTTTCATTTTTCTTTTCATTCCACCCACAATCAAGAACGCGAGAATAAGTGCAAATGCCTCTGCAGCCAACACCAACGACCACGATATATTTTCAGCCCAACGACTGAATTTATCTGAAAAAGTCATTTCTCCAAAAACAGGTTCTGCTTGTTCACCAAAGTATTCATATAAAACAATATCTACTCGACGCAGAAAAGTCTCAAACGCATCCATATATGTCTGATCCTTCAACTTATCCGCCACTTCGTCTCCAATCGATGCAAGCTCATCGTCCGAAAAAGCCTGAATACAATATCCTTTAGTGGATATCCACCATTCCCTGTTCCCCATATCAATTAAAAGCAAAATGCCGTGATCGGTATAACCATGCTCGTCAAAATAATCATCTGCATAAGCCATCGACGTTTTTCCTCCGGTATTTTGCGTTGTGACAATAACAATATCTTGAGCATAAGCTTTGCGCAGCTTTCCGATATATTCTTCAAGAGCACTTTCCTGCTCTGCCTGCAATAATCCTGCCGCATCATTGACATATGATAATTCATCATTTGAAATCGCCGTTGCTTTTGACATTGCCGTACACGGCAATAAGAATAACACCACCAATAAAAAGACGATGCAATAACGTTTTACCATTTTATTCCCTTTCTATAATAGGGTTGCAATCAGCCCAAATATCATGCCAAATCCAATGAATAGTCCCCCAACCCATGCCCAATAGCGTTTTCTGGATACAGGTAACTCTCCGACAAACTTCCCGGTCTGTCCATTCATTGCAAAACAATATCTTTTTCCCTGATAGGTTGTATTCATCATCCATACCGGCAATAATGCATATTTTATACATCCATGATCAAATTGAATTACCGTGCTTTGCGGAACAACTGTTGTATACCCAAGTGTTGTGCTGCCAAACACTGCCTGAACACTATTTTCAATACGCTTATTTGCCCGCGGTTTACTCTGTTCGGCATCTACATCGTACTTATCTGCCAGATAGCCGGATAGATATGCCGTATGAAAATCTATCGCCTCATGATAGTCAAATGGCTCTATCGCTTCCATATATTCATCAGCCATTTTTGTCGACCCGTCTACCGGAATCTTAGCAAAATTCAGATATCCCGAGCGCAACAATAGATAATGCTCTGTGCGGACATATTCATAATTTGCATTTCTCCAGCTTGTAACATGTGTAGCTCGATACTGCATACTCGCATAGCTATCGCAATCAAATAACCAAAAAGGCACATAAATCCCTTGCAGTTGTTCAATCCGGTTTTGTTTCCAAAACTCTTTTGGAAGTAGTTTCTTCCCCTTACAAAACTTCTCCAATTCTTTTTTTGCGCGATCCTTTTCTATTTTAAACGGAATAATACAGTCCGGCCGAAAAGCACCGCTCAAGCGGTCTTTAAAAATCGTGTTGTTATCACAATAAGGGCACTGCGTTGCTGCCGTATTTTCATCAGAGATAATCTGTCCACCGCATGAAGGACAAGTATAAACATACATATGCTCTTCATTTGTCCATTCTTCTTTATCCTTACCATATTCCTGCCAACCAAAACGGCTCTCTTCTTTTGCCTCATTTTCTGCTTCTGAGAATTGCTGCACAGCAGCAACATCAAAAGTATTGCCGCAAGAATCACACCGCATGTTCTGCGTATCGCTTGCAAAAAACAACGCTGCGCCGCAGCATGGGCATTTATACTCTATAACATCCATTGCTATCTATATACCCCTTAAAATATTCCGGAAAATTTTCGTCGATCGCATTATCGTCTTTAAAATCATGCGTCTTCATCCGTTTTTCTCATGTATATATTATTATAGCATCATTAATGTCAATCTTTCAAATTCATCGGCATCACATTAATGCAGTATTGTTTCCGATATCGTTCATATGCCTTGAATCAACCTTTTTCCACAAAGTACCTTGCTTATCTGCATACAGGAGCCTTTAGAAATGATAATAATCATAAAACAATCGGATCTCAGACAGGAAATAGCATCATGCTTCTGTTTTGCAGCATCATGTACAAATATATTTTTTCACCACAATCGTTTAAATCAAGAGAAAGTTAACCAAGTAATCTAAATTAAAAAAGAGGATACCCAAAAAAGCAGGTTATCCTTTTTCGCTTCTCAATCAATTCCGCCAGTTTTCAAATCTTCCAAAGATTTATTCTTTCAACATCTCTCATCAAAAATATCTCTTCCTGGCAAAAAAAACAACTGAATTAATGGAATTTGCCGCTGTCACTCCAAAAGGTAGCCAAAATAAATCTTCCCTATTCGTTTCATACTTTTGGGCCCACCTTTTTACTCCATCAAATTTTAATGGCGTTATTCTCGTTTTACTCGGCTTACCCGTTTACATACCAAGAAGGTATTGAATTTTGCATGTTATCATACCAAGACAGCACTTCTTTAGCCTGACTGCGCATCGTTTCAATCTCGCCTTTTCCGAAAGGGATAGCCCAAGGTAAAGCGGAAAGCATATTGCCAGAAATATAGAGTGTAAGCAGTTTCCAAAATTCTTCAGGAACGATGTTATCAAAATACCCATTTACCATACCGGATGCAAAAAGTGCAGACTTCTGGGCACACCAGACAATGCGGTTAAATTCCTCCCACGGATCACCAAAATCATTACGGTTGAAATCAATGATACAAAGTTTCCCCACTTGATCAATCATCATATTTCCGATATGGTAATCGCCGTGCTGGTAGACCTGCGGGCGATTTTCGAGCAAATATCGGTTTTCATTTATACAGTCGATAAAAGCCTGCCCGTTCTCATATTTCAAAGGGCATTCAGCATACTTTTGAATCTTATCGTCCATCTTTCGGTTAAATCTACTCTCCCAATCCTCTTGGGTTAAAGGAGCCCGGATAGAGTGAATTTTGCGCAAGATACGGCCGGCTTCAACACCATATGCATACTGCTCCGTATTCGCAAATGTCAAAATCACATCATTTGCATCGACGCCGTCAATCCAAGTTTGAATGGAATACACACCTTCGCCGCAAATGCCAAACTCAACAGGAAGACACATCGGAACGCCAAGCGCCGCCACCTGTTCCATCATATTAAATTCTGACTGTTTGGCATCATGCTGCGCAATATCTGAAATACGCAGAAGATACCGTTTACCGTTTTTATCAGTGACACAGTATTTCTTATCCTTTGACCAACCTTTTTCTATTAGTTCTCTTGTTATAAAATGAAATCCTGCCATCCTGCACCTCCCGGCATTTATCCTCCTAGACAATTTTGTCTTTGTCTTTGCTTTTTATTTATTGTTCTTCCAACATAACTTATTGGTAATGTCGATCATTCGGTTCCTTCTTTCAAGCGTTTTTCCGTTCGGATTTTATATCATGTGTTTTTTGCCATCCAATGCATTGATAGCTAATCCTTTAATCATTTTTATCTCCACGCCCACACAACAGTTTTCATCTTTCGCCAACTCCAAATATTTACGAGTATTCAACTCATCTATACCAGGATCTATATAATTTTTTTACCCAATACATCAATCAAATTCATATTCAGTTGTATAAAGTCCAATTATAGTTTATTGACAACTACACATTCCTCAAACGTCTTGGCTTCTATCAATAGCGTTATTGTTTCTTTTTTCTTCTAAAATAGAAATATATCATAAAATTACCATTGCATCTCCAAAACTAAAAAAGCGATAACGTTCCCGCACTGCCGTTCGGTACATGTCCAACACCTCATCTTTGCCTACCATTGCTGCGACCAACATAATTAATGTACTTTCTGGCAAATGAAAATTCGTAATCAAAGCATCGACGCACTTAAATTGATAGCCTGGATAAATAAATATATCCGTCTGTCCACTTTCCGCTCTCACAGTCCCATCAGGCAATGCAACACTTTCCAGTGTTCTTACCGAAGTTGTCCCTACAGCAATAATTCTTCCCCCTGCTTTTTTTACGTCGTTAATCTGTTTGGCCGCTTCAGGAGAAACGCTGTAGAACTCACTATGCATTTTATGTTCGCTTATCTCTTCTACCTTTACCGGGCGGAAAGTACCGAGGCCAACATGTAGCAAAATCGGTATAATTATAATACCCTTCTGTTTAATTTGATCTAAAAGCTGTCGTGTAAAATGAAATCCTGCCGTTGGTGCTGCCGCCGATCCATTTATTTTAGCATATACAGTTTGATAACGTTCCTTATCTGGATTCTCTTGATGTATATACGGCGGTAACGGTGCCTTTCCATACCGCTCGACAAAATTTTCAAATACACCGTCATAACAAAAGCGAAGAATAGCAATGCCATCTTCTTTCTTTTCTTGTACCTTACAAGAAAAATCCTCACCAAACTCAATTATTGTTCCTTCGCGAACTCTCTTTGCCGGACGAATTAACGCTTCCCAATCGTCCTTATTTTGTCTTTTTAAAAGCAAGCATTCAATATTAGCCGTCCCTCCCGCTTTTTTCCCAATCAAACGTACCGGCAATACACGCGTTTCATTGATTACCAGTGCGTCACCAGGATGCAAATATTCCAAAATATCGCGAAAAATTCGATGCGACAGGCTTTTTGTCTTTCGATCATATACCATAAGCCTTGAAGAGTCGCGTGGCTCTATCGGCGTTTGCGCAATCAATTCTTCAGGCAAATCATAGTAAAAATCACTTGTTTTCATTTGTATTTTGTATATCCTTTTTTTCTTCAAATAATTTTAATTGCTTAGCATCAGCTTCCTGCCGATGATATGGAATTCCTAAATGACGATAAGCCGCTTCCGTTGCAATTCGTCCGCGCGGAGTACGCATTAAAAATCCATTTTGCATAAGAAAGGGTTCATAAACATCTTCTATTGTGGCCGGTTCTTCTCCGGTAGCCGCAGCTAAAGTATCCAGTCCGACCGGACCGCCTTTAAAAATATTTACCATTGTCAAAAGCACATTGCGGTCTACGCCGTCCAATCCCATAGCGTCTACTTCCAGCATCCGAAGCGCAGCATCAGCTACCTCTTGCGTAATAACGCCACCCGCCTGAATTTCCGCATAATCTCTTACTCGCCGTAAAAGGCGGTTTGCAATACGTGGTGTCCCTCGTGAACGTCGTGCAATCTCTTTGGCCCCTAAAGGGTCAATTTGAATTCCTAAAATTGAAGCTGAACGGTTTACAATGATCTCCAAATCTTCAGGTTGATATAATTCCAAACGATTAATAATTCCAAAACGGTCGCGCAATGGATTGGTGAGCATGCCTGCTCGTGTTGTCGCACCAACCAATGTAAACTTTGGCAAATCAACTCTAAGCGAACGCGCGCTTGGCCCTTTTCCAATAATAATATCCAGCGCATAATCCTCCATTGCCGGATATAATACCTCCTCAACACTTGCATTCAACCGGTGAATTTCATCAATAAACAAAACGTCCCCTTCATTTAAATTGGTAAGCAGCGCTGCTAGATCTCCTGGGCGTTCAATAGCAGGCCCGGATGTAATCCGAATATTTACTCCCATTTCATTTGCAATAATATGAGAAAGGGTAGTTTTGCCAAGTCCCGGCGGTCCATACAACAAAACATGATCCAATGCCTCTCCTCTCGCTTTCGCCGCTTCAATAAAAATGCGCATCTTCTCTTTTACTTTATTCTGACCAATGTATTCTTCTAATACACGCGGACGCAATCGTGTTTCGACTACAGACTCATTTTCCTGAGCATAGCCCGAAACTATCCTGCTTTCCATATTATCTTCCATCGTTTCCCTCCCTCTCAACGCACATCTAAACGCCTAAGAGCCAATAAAACCAACTCTTCTGCACTATCTGCCAATGCTGCTACACTACGGACAGCTGCAGCTGCTTCGGCTTTTTGATAGCCCAAATTTATTAAAGCTTCCGCAGCCTCTTGCAAAGCATTCGCTGGTGTATCAGATGTATTTTGCGCATTTCCCCATGCTGCTCCTATATCCAGTTTATCCTTCAATTCTAAAACAATCCGCTCTGAAGTCTTTTTTCCGATTCCACTTACCTTACTAAAGGCACCTGTATCTCCCGAAAATACAGCTCTCGCCACTTCATCCGAATTCATCTGCGAAAGAATAGCTAACCCTGCCTTTGGGCCAATTCCCGAAATGCCAATCAGACGTTCAAACATTTTTTTATCTGCTTCGCTTTCAAATCCATATAAAGAGAGCTCAGCTTCCCGTACAATTAAATGCGTATACAACATTACCTGTTCCCCTACAGGAGCCGTATTTAAAAAGCGCCTAGGCACAAATATTTTATACCCTATCCCTCCGCATTCTACTATCGCATAGTTTTCCATAGCGGAATAAAGGGTTCCCTTGAAAAATGCATACATTTGCTTGTCCACCCCTAATATTTTCTTGTATTCCGATAGTTAATCGTCTGCGCATGACAAATCGCTACGGCTACCGCATCAGCCGCATCATCCGGTTTCGGAATATCCTGCAAATTTAAACTCACTTTTACCATCTGCTGTATTTGCCGCTTTTCCGCTCGCCCATATCCTGTAACTGCCTGTTTTACTTGCAGAGGCGTATACTCATAAAGGCGACGATTTATCCGATAAGCTGCCATCAGGCAAACACCTCTGGCCTGTGCTACATCAATAGCTGTCTTTGCATTATTATGGAAAAACAGCTCTTCAAAAGCAACTTCATCAGGCTGAAAACGTTCCATCAATTTTACTATACCTTCAAACAGGATATCCAGCCTTTCGGGAAGCTTCATTTTTGCTGGCGTATAAACCGCACCATAGTCAATCAATTTCATATGAAATCCATCGTATTCAATTACACCATACCCTACAATGGCGATTCCCGGGTCAATTCCTAAAATAATCAAACTGCATCTTTCCTATTATACAATATTTATCAACTAAACTATATAGAATTCACGGATTTCTGTCAAATTCTGTTTTTATCTTTACCTATAAGGTTTATTATAAAAATAATGAACTAAAAAAATGTGAGGTAAATTGATGTCTGAATTTATTCAAGCAATCGCGAACTTTACTACAGGTACGACCATTGCCGTCTATGCATTTATTTTTATCGGCAAAATTGTTGAAGTTACTTTGGGAACTCTTTCAACTGTGCTGATTAATAAAGGAATCCGCCTGCCTGGTATTTTGGTCGGCATTATTGAATATGTCCTATGGTTGCTTATTACAACTTCTGTAATGATCGGTTATAAAGATGACCCTATTAAGATTCTTTTCCTCGTTTCTGCCTCTGCCATCGGTAAATATCTTGGTATGAGACTAGATGAACGCCTGGCATTTGGTCTATGTTCCATTTCGGTTTTTCTTCCTTCAGGAGAAGAATCCCTTGCGCTTGCCAATTTTTTACGCGATAACGGTTTTGGACTGACTATTCTTGATGGCCATGGTATTGACGACAGCAAAAAATATGTTCTTATGTTAACATTAAAACGTAAGCGTTCCAAAGAGGTTATCAAACTGATTAACGGATTTACTGAAAACGCAGTGATTACTGTGTCTCAAGTTACTTCCTTTATTGGAGGATATCTCAATAAAAGCACAGCCAAAAATCCTTCTTTATGGGAAAATCGGAACAAATAAGGCGATATTTATCGCCTTTTTTTATTTTTTCCGACAAATTTTATTGACTGTACGCAGCTAATATGTTCTAATTAATTAATACAGTATTTTGTACAATAATCATGATATTTTCCTGACGATATTATTTTTAGTAAAGGAGTGTTTCTTTCATGGCATTTTATTATGACGAACCTTCTCATACTTTTGGCGAGTATTTGCTCATTCCGGGTTATTCTTCACAATATTGTATCCCGTCTAATGTCAGCTTAAAAACACCATTAGTCAAATTTAAAAAAGGGGAGGAATCAAAACTTTCTCTTAATATTCCATTGACCTCTGCTATTATGCAAGCAGTTTCCGACGATAACATGGCAATTGCGTTAGCAAAAGAGGGCGGCCTCTCTTTTATCTATGTTTCTCAGCCTATTGAAGAACAGGCAAAAATGGTCGCTCGCGTAAAAAGTTATAAAGCCGGTTTTGTTGTGAGCGATTCCAACTTACGCCCAACCGATACACTCGCTGATGTATTGGCTCTTAAACAAAAGTTTGGGCATTCAACAATGGCAGTTACTGCCGACGGCTCTCCTACAGGCAAACTTTTAGGCCTTGTAACAAGTAGAGATTATCGTATTTCACGCATGGATCCCAGCGCAAAGGTTATTGATTTTATGACACCTTTTGAAAAACTGATTTGCGCACATGAAAGTACTTCGCTTAAAGAAGCCAACGATATTATTTGGGATCATAAGCTCAACGCTTTACCTTTAATTGACAATGATCAAAACCTTAAGTATTTTGTATTTCGCAAAGACTACGATAGCCATAAAACAAACACATTAGAATTATTGGATTCCTCTAAGCGCTATATGGTAGGCGCAGGAGTAAATACAAGGGATTATAAAGAGCGTATTCCTGCTCTGATAGAAGCAGGGGCTGATATCCTATGTATTGACTCGTCCGAAGGATATTCTGAGTGGCAAAAAAGAGTACTGGACTATGTGCGTGAAAATTATGGAGATTCCGTAAAGATAGGTGCAGGAAATGTTGTTGACGGTGATGGATTTCGTTTTCTTGCCGAAGCGGGCGCTGACTTAGTTAAAATCGGCATAGGCGGAGGATCTATTTGCATTACCCGCGAACAAAAGGGAATAGGCCGCGGCCAAGCTACTGCTGTCATTGAAGTAGCTAAAGAACGTGATAAATATTTTAAAGAAACCGGAATTTATATTCCGCTTTGTTCCGATGGTGGTATTGTTCACGATTATCATATGACATTAGCTTTAGCGATGGGGGCTGATTTCTTAATGCTCGGGCGGTACTTCTCACGCTTTGATGAAAGCCCTACCAATCGTGTTGTAATTAATGGCCAGTATATGAAAGAATATTGGGGAGAAGGATCCAATAGAGCCCGGAATTTCCAGCGCTATGATAACGGAGAAAACCAGAGTATGACTTTCGAAGAAGGAGTAGACTCCTATGTACCTTATGCAGGAAGCTTAAAAGATAACGTTGGGCTTTCCATCAAAAAAATTACATCAACAATGTGTAATGTGGGTGCAATCACTATTCCTGAACTACAGCAAAAAGCTCGTATAACTTTAGTTTCCTCTACCAGCATAGTTGAGGGCGGTGCCCATGATGTCTTGTTGAAAAATAGCTCTCAAATCAAATAAATTTTTCGTTTACGCCGGTCTTTAAATCCGGCGTTTTTTTATTTATACAAAAAAATAAAAATAAGTTTAAGTTGATATAATTTTGTCAAATCAGCTACTCATTTACTCATTTTCCCCGATTCTTGTACTGACAAAAATTAATTAAGTATCTTAAATAATACGCATTATGTCAAATAAAATATTAAAAACATATAAGTATAAAAAATGCTATACAAAATTTACATCAATTTCCAATATTTAAGCAGTTTAAATGTATCCATTCTAATATAATTACATAATTAAAGATAAAATGTTCAGCTTTTTATCCCCTTTTCTGATTATAAGTGTTTCCCAATAACATTTTATTCGTATATAAAAAACGGTCTAGATATAACGTTATTTCAAAAATCAAAAGCAATATCTAAACCGTTTTTCCTATTCTTGCGCTATCGCCATTCAAATAATTTTTCTTACTACTACATACATACGAATGTAGCGGAAATAAATCATATAAAATTATTTCTAAGTTAAAAATAACCTTTTGTTATCAATAATTAATAATTTTAATCTTACAAATTAGTGGCAATTCAACAGCCTTACCTTGGAACGCATTAACTAAGCCAATAATTGCAACAACCAAAAGTGCCACACCAAAAATCGTATATAAAACACTGGAAATAAGAACAAAACGCCACCATATCAAAGTTAGAAAAATATTAATAATACTGATCGCCACCATACCAACGATACACGCCAGTAATAAAACAAGAGCTTGATTTGCATGAAATTTTCCAAATCTAGATTCCGGAGCAACAACTAATGGTAAGAAAAAAAGTATGCCAAAATAGGATAATCCTGCAACTAGCTTATTTTTTTCAATATCATCTGATGCAAATTGATTTGTAATGTCGTTCATATAAAATTTCCACCTTTTTTAATATTTGCATTATCATTATAATCAAAACCTTTTAAAGCCGCAATAGATTTTCTTATTTTTTCTGATAAAACAAAAAAGTTTGTGAAAAACATATTTTTTACAAAATCATCAAATGAGTATAAATGATTTTTTATAGCATTCTACACTTATTTAAAAGGTAAATACAAAAAAATTACATTATAAAATATTGATGCACAAACAAGATTTCTATTCCCCATTTGCATTTTATATTATACATACTGTCAATCTCTTTTTTGATCTGCATCCTTTTTATCTATAAACAGTACGCTTTAAAACATAGGAATCTTCTCTTTTTATATTCTAGCATATAAAAAAGAGCGAGATCTCAATATGAAATCTCTCCCTTGTTCTATACAACAAGTACTTCGATTATTATTCAGCTAATCCCATTGTCTTGATGTAGTTCTGAATTTCTTCGTTTTCCAAATTCTTCTGTGTAACAACCTGGAAAGGAACAGTTGCATTTTCAGGCAATGTCTCGCCAGCAAGATAATCGCACATCATATATGTAGAATCATAACCCATCAAATAGGGGTTCTGACCCATTGTACCATACATAACACCAGATTCAATGTTAGCAAGCTCAGTATTGGAGAAGTCCCAACCAATAACGCCTACATCTTTACCAGAATCACCAAGTTCGCTCAAAGCAGCGATGATGTAGTTATTGTAGGAGTTGCAGGTACCAAGGAAGCACAACTGTTTATCCTGATTGGAGTTTACAGTATCCTGAACGTACTGAATAGCAACCTGCTCAGTTACCTGACCAACCCAGTAGGGCTCATCGCCAGTATAGCTGGTGAAGTTCGGGTAATTAGCCTTGCAGTATTCGATGCAGCCAAAAGATCTGTCAGCCCAGTTCTGGTTTTCAGGAGAGAGACCCATAGAAATATAGGTAACTTCTTCATCACCATACAATTCATACATTGTCTGAGCCTGTGCCTCAGCCATTGCATATGCATCGGATGCATATGTAGCAACAACTGCAGGAGATGTGCTGTTCAAGGAACGGTCGATAACAATGATCGGGATGGAATCATCTGTAAATTTATCAGTTACATATGTACCAATAGAGTCTGCGTTGGAGGGGCAGAGAACAATACCGTCAACACCCTTCAAAATAGCAGCATCAATCAAGTCCATCTGAAGTGTATAGTCAGTGCTTACAGCAGGAGCCAAGCAGTAACCTTCAACGCCACTTGCTTTCAGCTCTTCCAAAGCTGCCATACAACCATTGTAAACGATAGACCAGAAGTCACCGGTAATTTCGGAATAGAGGCAAGCCAAGCTATAAGCATCATAGCCAGCACCAACACCGGAACCGGAAACTACAGAAGAATCTCCAGCGTTGGAAACGACAGAACTGTCTATTCCAGATGAAGAAACTTCTTCTTCCTTTTTACAGGCTACGAACATCATCATGACCATAGCCAGCGCAAGAACGAGTGCTAAAACCTTTTTCATTCTTTTTCTCCTTATTTTCTAAGAAATTCTTGTCATCTCGACTTTCCTATAATACAACTTTTTTTTAAAAAAAAACAAGTAATTTTATCCTTTCTTCGCATGTTTTTTTAATAATTACAACAAATTACAAAAATATTTATATTTTGTAATAATTTTATTTCATTTAGTTTTTTTTTATTATTTTTTTACATTTATTTTATATTTAACAAATAAATTATAAATTTATTTTTTTAATAAAATTCTTACTCCACTCTTATTTGTATATATGCATATTCATGGCATATTATTTTTCCCTTAAACACAAATTTAAACAATCAACACTTTTATATATTATTACTATTTATATCATTTAAATAGTATTTAATCTTTTTATCTAATTTTTACCTTATTCCTCAAATCTAAAAACGCAAAAAAATTTATATATTTATGATTGTTTCTTTTATTTAAAATTAAAACCGCTTGATTAATTATCAAGCGGTTTTTCCCTTCTTTACTTACCCCAGCTTATTATTTTTAGCAAAAAAGGCTTCAATATCTGAAGCCTTTTTAATTATTCAATTTATTCGGTCAATTTGTTCATTGCCGCATCTCTTCTTATCTTATCGACAACAACAGAGATAACCAGGAACACACCAATCAAAACGAACTGCCAGTTTGCGTTGATATTCAAAAGATTCATACCATTCTTCAGCAAAGTCATAAACAAAGCACCGATAATGCATCCGAATAAGGTACCATGACCACCTGCCATGGAAGTGCCACCAATAACTGCAGCAACTGTCGCATCACCTTCCATACCAACACCAGTTTGCTGCGTACCAGCGTTAACTCTTGCAGCCTGTAAAACACCTGCAACAGAAGCCAACAAGCTTGTTACGATATAAGCGCAAATTCTTGTGTTAGCCAAGTTAACACCAGAAAGTCTTGCAGCTTCGCCATTGGACCCAATTGCAAAGAAACGTCTGCCAAGAACAGTCTTTCTCAAGAAGAACCACATGATCAAACCAATAACGATAACATAAATGAATGTGATCGGTAAAACTCCACCAATTCTTGTCTGCGCAATAAATCTGAAATCAGTAGCCTGGGAAAGATAAACCGGGCCGAGTCCGGGCAACAAAAAGGCCAAGCCTTTCAGAACCATCTGCATTGCCAAAGTAGAGAGGTACGGAGGTAAACCAAATTTTGCAACAACGATACCATTGATTGTACCAACAACAACACCTGTCATTAAACCAACAAGAATAGCCAGCGGGATAGATCCATCATTAGAGCCATCACCACGAATCACCATAGCAGCCGTAATACCCGAGAAACAAATGGTATAACCAAGAGAAAGGTCAACACCACCGTTGATCAAGCATACCGTCATTCCGTAACCTGCTATTGTTGTAACACACATCATATGAATAACTGTTACAAAGTTATCTACCGTTAAGAAATAAGGAGACAAAATAGACCACAAAATACAAATTCCGATAATAACACAGATCATTGTGATCTGCTGGCTCTTTGCACTGCCACGATTCACTACTTTTTTCTTCTTTGCCTTTTCAGCAACCATTTTATTTTTCCTCCTGCTCTAACTCTTTCTTATAACGCTCGTATGTATTGGAAGCCATATGCATCAACACTTCCTGATTAGCTTCTTCAATACCGATTTCTCCAGTTACGCGACCCTCATACATAACCATAATTCTATCGCTCATGCCCAATACTTCCGGCATTTCGGAAGAAATCATGATAATAGCTACGCCTTGTTCTGCAAGTTCATTGATTAACTTATAAATTTCGTACTTAGAACCTACGTCAATACCTCTTGTCGGTTCATCGAAAATAATAACATCTGACTTCTTGCATAACCATCTAGCAACCAAAACTTTCTGTTGGTTACCACCAGAAAGGAACTGTGTCCATTGCTGATAGTTCGGCGTCTTTACAGACAGCTTATCAACATAGTCAGCAACCGTATCATGAATTGCCTTGTCATTAACAATACCAAACTTAGAATAAGCCTGCAAGTTTGCAATATATGTATTAAAGTCAACGCCCTGGTTCAGCATTAGGCCGTCTCTCTTTCTATCTTCGGAAAGATAAGCGATACCTAATTTTACTGCATCAGCAGGAGCCTTTACATTTACTTTTTGACCTCTCAAATATAATTCGCCGGAATTAATCGGATCCGCGCCGAATATTGCTCTTGCAAATTCTGTACGCCCTGCCCCGACAAGCCCGGACATTCCCAATACCTCTCCGGATCTTACAGACAAAGATACATCATGCAATTTTGAGCTGACATAATTCTTAGCCTCAAGTACAACTTCACCAATTTTTGCGTGCCGTTCAGGGTACTGCTCCGTAATTTCACGGCCAACCATCATCTTGATCATATCATTCAGACCAAGCTTCTTATAGTCATTCGTTCCCACCGTATGACCATCTCTTAAAACAGTAACTCTGTCGACAATATGTTCAAATTCATCCAATCTGTGAGAAATATAAACAATAGAAACGCCTCTATCTCTCAGAGTACGTATTGTCTTAAACAAAAGCTCCGTTTCATCTGCCGTTAAAGAAGATGTCGGCTCGTCCAGTACCAGCAACTTAACATCAGTAAGCAGAGCTCTTAAAATTTCTACCATTTGGCAATGTGCCGTAGAAAGATAACCGACTTCTGCTTCCGTATCCAAGTTAAACTCTACTCTTTCCATCAATTTTAAGCATTCTTCTCTCATCTTCTTATCGTCGATTAAGAGACCGCCGCATTTTCTGGGCTCATGAGAAATAAAAATATTTTCTCTTACGCTAAGAGCAGGCATCAGGTTAAATTCCTGATGAACAATACTGATACCTTTGTCCGTAGCTTCCTTAGGGTTGCTTACCTCCCATGGCTGACCATCAAAAGTGATGGTTCCGCTATCCGCTTTGTAAACACCTGTCAGACATTTCATCAAAGTAGACTTTCCAGCTCCGTTCTCACCGATCAAAGCATGAACTTCACCTTTGTTTACTTCGAAGTCAACGTCAGTTAAGGCGCGAACGCCAGGGAAAAGCTTGTTAATTTTTTCCATCTTTAAAAGTACTGACATTTTCTTACATCACCACCATCGTTTTTTTATTGGGAAATATATAAAAACTAAAAAAATTCTAACAAAAAAAGCTTTCATCAACAACTTGTATCATCCTGTTTTACGCTTTTGAGGCTTTAGGTTAATTCCACCGTCTTTATGTTGATGTAAACCGATTTCTACTATGTTAGAAATATATTAACATTTTGAAAATACTTAGTCAAGTTTTTTTTAATTCCCTTTCTCATATTTTTCCTAAAATTGGAAAACATTATCGTAATATATCCTTATTCAAAATTTATTCACTTTTAATGTAAAATAAATAAATTTTGATCTGTCTCATACAATATTAGCTTTATTAACACATTTAGTCGTAAATTATTTACCTAAGGGGGTTGACCTGCAGCTTAGTTCATCATGTATAATAAATATGGGAATTAGAAAAAACATATGACTCTATTTTTGTCATATATAGGATGAAAGAAGGATGTGATCATTTGGCACAAAATACAAAAAAAAGACATATCAACTGGAAACTGATCTATAAGATTACATACGGGTACAAACGCTATTTATTCGGCGCCATAATCGCTGTATTACTAACCATATTGTTTTCTTATGCCATTCCCATGGTAACCAGCTTTACGATAGACTTTGTCATTTCCGGAAAAGATGTCAACTTGTCACCTCTGGTTGAAAATCTTGTTTCTTTTTTTGGTGGAAAAGAATTCCTTAGAAACCATCTTTACCTTTGCGGCATAGCGATGCTGTTACTTACCATATTTAACGGCTTATTTTCGTACATCCGTGCATGCTGCGTCAATTATGCTTCGGAAAGCTCTGCCATGACTTTGCGTAATATGCTCTACGAGCATTTGCAAAACGTTCCTTACGATTATCATAAGCATACTTCTACAGGCGATTTAGTGCAACGCTGCAGCTCTGATGTAGAAATTATTCGCCGTTTTGTCAGTATGCAATTTATTGAAATTGTTCGAACTGTTACTCGTGTTATTATTGCGGCCATTATTATGTTTTCTATCCATGTCCCACTTACGTTTGTCTCAATGTGTACGTTACCCATCACCTTTGCCATCTCTTTTTTCTACTTTAAAAAAGTGCGTAATGAATTTATTGTCGCCGATGAAGCCGAAGGAGAGTTATCTGCCGTTTTACAGGAAAATCTGACTGGCGTACGCGTTGTTCGCGCTTTTGGGCAGCAAAAAAGTGAGCTAGATAAATTTACACAGAAAAATCAGGCTTACCGTAACCTCACTTATAGGGTTCTTAAACTGCTTGCCTATTATTGGGGCGGAACAGATGCTCTTGGTTATCTCCAAATTGCACTTTCTACTGCCGTTGGTATATATTTGGCAGCCACAACAGATTTTACTTTAGGCAATGTCCTGCTCTTTTCAAGTTATACTGGTATGCTGACCTGGCCGGTACGTCAACTTGGTAGAATCCTTGCCGACATGGGTCGTGCAACAGTAGCAATGGAACGTATTGACGAAATTTTATCTGCACCACTTGAAAAAGAACCCGGCAAGGCCTTAAAGCCTGAAATCAAAGGAAATATTTTGTTTTCACATGTCAATTTCGGCTATGATTACCCTGATGAAGTTTTAAAAGATATCAGTTTTGAAGCACGTGCCGGCCAAACTATTGGTATTCTTGGATCAACCGGTTCGGGAAAATCCTCGCTCGTACAATTGATGCAGCGACTCTACCAATGTACCGGGGGGCATATTGATATCGACGGTGTTAATATCAACGACATTGAACACGAACATCTCCGCAGCCATATTGGAATCGTTCTGCAAGAGCCTTTCCTATATTCCCGTTCTATTCTTGATAATATTCGCATTACCAATCCCTCGGCGGATGTGGAAGATGTCTACGCTGCAGCCCGGGCAGCGGCAGTTCATGATGTCATCTTAAAATTTGATAAAGGTTATCAAACGCTGGTAGGCGAACGCGGAGTTACTCTCTCGGGCGGTCAGCAGCAACGAGTAGCCATCGCCAGGACACTGATGCGTAAAGCACCGGTTCTCATTTTTGATGATTCGATGAGCGCTGTTGATACCGAAACCGATCTGTCTATCCGAAAAGCCTTGCGGAATATACATGGAAAAAGAACAATTTTTATCATTTCCCATCGCATTACTACACTGATGGAATCAGATAAAATACTCGTTTTAGAACATGGCCGCCTTGTGGAAGAAGGAACCCATCAGCAATTAATGAATAAAAACGGTATTTATGCCCGTATTGCCAACATTCAGGAGGCCACAGGTCAGCTAAATTTAGAAAAGGAGGAAATTGGCAGGTCATGAGTTACATAAAAGAAGAGGAATTCACAAAAAAGATAGACATTAATCTTTGGAAGCGGCTTCTGGAATATGCTTTGCGTTGGAAAAAATTATTGGCAGCAATTATTGTTTCTCTGATTGTCGTTTCCTTTGTAGATATACTTTATCCATTGCTTTCCAAATATGCAATTGACCATTTTGTAGCACAGCAAACTGTTGACGGCCTCGGGGGATATATTGCCGTTACCATAGCCGTTATCATTATTCAATCCTTATGCTCTGTTTGCTTTGTCATGGGAGCTAGTGATCTGGAAATGCGCATTTCTTATGATATACGCCAGGAATGTTTCTTAAAGTTGCAAAAACTTTCTTTTTCTTACTACGATAAAACTTCCGTCGGATATATTATGGCTCGTGTAATCAGCGATATCGGCCGTCTGTCTGAAATGATTGCTTGGAGCATTGTTGATATTTTACTTTCTTTTACTTTTATTATAGGTTGTATCATTTCCATGTTCGCCTTGAATGTCAAACTGGCGTTTATCACTTTGGCTGTAATGCCTGTTCTTGCAATTATTGCGGTAATTTTTCGAACAAAAATACTGCGCCAATATCGCCTTGTTCGCAGTATAAATTCCCGTATTACCGGTGCATACAACGAAGGAATCATGGGTGCCATGACAACAAAAACTTTGGTCCGCGAACAGCAAAATTTTGAGGATTTTAAAATATTGACCCAGAATATGCGTCATGCATCAGGGAAAGCTGCTCATCTTAACGCTATTTTTATGCCTATTGTCATGTTTTTAAGCGCCATCGGCACTGCTCTTGCCCTGCAAATAGGAGGAGGTCAAGTTCTAAACGGGGTTATTACCTTTGGTACTCTTTCTTCTTTTATTTCCTATACTACGCAGTTATTTGACCCCATCCAGCAAATAGCACAAAAATTTGCCGAATTACAAAATGCACAAGCCTCTGCCGAACGAGTAATTTCTTTATTAGATACAAAAGAAGAGATCACCGATTCAAAAGAAGTTGTTGCCGTTTATGGAGATAACTTTACACCAAAAAAAGAAAACTGGCCTCCAATCATAGGAGATGTCACTTTTAAACATGTTGATTTTTCCTATATTCCAGAAGAGAAAGTCCTTAAAGATTTTAACCTCCATGTCCCCGCAGGGAAAAGTATTGCTCTTGTCGGTGAAACCGGAGCTGGAAAAAGCACGATCATTAACCTTGTGTGCCGTTTCTATGAACCTACGGGGGGTAAAATCTTAATCGACGGTGTAGATTATCGGGCGCGTTCACAATTATGGTTGCAAAGTAACATGGGCTATGTCCTCCAGCAACCTCACTTGTTTTCTGGAACCATTAGAGACAATATTGCTTTTGGCCGTAAAGATGCCACAGAAGAAGAAATCCATGCCGCAGCCCGTATGGTCCATGCCGAAGAATTTATTCTCGCACAGAAAGACGGTTACAACACGCAGGTAGGTCAGGGTGGCATCCGTCTTTCCACAGGGCAAAAGCAACTCATTTCATTTGCACGAGTAATATTGGCAGACCCCAGAATCTTTGTTCTGGATGAAGCTACTTCTTCAATCGATACAGAAACCGAGCAATTAATCCAACAAGCAATTACTACGGTTTTAAAAAATCGAACCAGCTTTATTGTTGCTCACCGACTTTCTACAATTCGTAATTCTGATCTTATTTTAGTGATCGGAAACGGAGGCATAATAGAAAGCGGAACTCATCAACAGTTGTTAAACCAAAAAGGCGCATATTATAATCTTTATACGCATCAATAAATTATAAAATAACCTGATAATAAATAAAAACCTCCGACCCGATCTTATTCGGTCTGGAGGTTTTTACTGCAAAATCCTCATGAAACAATATCACAAATAAATTAGGACATTATACTAAAATCTTATTTTGATTTAGATTGCTATTCTCTTATTTTCATCATTCAGATTTCAATGCAGCAAAAAAAAGCTACTCATAATGTCTATTTTTTCTAGCAGATCCTGCACGGCATATACTTTGTTTAGACACAACTCTACACTCTACAGAAAATCCCGGAAATTCCCCTTTCATAATCCACAGAAGCCATATAAAATAAAATCTGATTTTAGCAAAAGCTTCTCGAGTCTGTACAAGTTTAAATTCGATTACTTTTTTAAGATAGTAATCCGAAAAAGATTTCTTTGTTTTCAAAAATAATAATGCAATTAATCGCTTATCATTTCCACTACCTACCTGCTGTGTAATAAAAACTCCGCCAAGTTAAAGCATCTTTAGTTTTTGAAAGAATTCTGTGCTGATGGCATGTTCAATATTGCAGGCATCCTATTCTGTTGTTTTTGGATCTACACCTGCCGCTATGAGCTGTTTTGTAAAAAAACGATATTTTTCGTAAATTTGTTCGGCAAGTTACAATCCTATTTTCTTTACTTTATCTTTTGTTATAGTTCCAAATTATCCAGCCATGTCCGTACATCTTTTTCGCTGACGATGGAGCGGAAACGCATCCCCCGCCTGCCAGTCGCCGGTGCCAGCCAATTCGGCCAGCAGTTGGCCGCTCTCGCTCAGGCCGGAACTGGCCGAGGTGCAGAACGGGATCACGTTTTTTGCTGTGAAATCATTCGCTTTCACAAAACCATCTACCGGCCATGCCGCAATACCCCACCAAATGGGATAACCAATAAAGACCGTATCATAGCTGTCCCAGTTCTCTACGGTGTCTGCAACAAGATCCACATCCCCCAGGCTTTCGTCCGCATACTCCTGGGAGACATGGCTGCTATCATTGTTATAATTTAGATCCTCATCGGTATAGGGTTCATCAGGCTCCAGTTCAAACAGCGTCCCGCTGGTCAGATCTGCAATATAACCTGCGGCATCTTCCGTATTGCCTGCGGCAGAATAGTAAACCACAAGGACATTGCTCTCAGCACCCTTGGCAGAAGATGCTTCACTTTCATCCGAAGTATCATCTATAATACTACCATCTCAGAAGATTCTTGTCCTTCGCCTTCTGCGATGGATTCCGGCCGACTCTGGCTGCTCTGGATTTCGCCGCTGTCGGTTGTATTCCCACAGGCTGCCAATGAGAAAGTAATCAGGCGCGCAAGAATCAAAGTTAATATTTTTTTATGTGCAATCGTCTTCTCATTAAAAAACGAAAACTGGCTCCTGCCAATCCAAATCCTGGGCAGAAACCAGTTCGACTTAGCCAAATTGGTTTTAGTGTGTTTTTAGTTTTCCGGCTTCAGCGGTCCGTAGAAGTAGGAAGCCGTCGCACCGCCATCAATAAGGAAATCGGCGCCGGTAATAAAAACGCCTTTATCACTCATTAACAGCTCTGCCACATTGGCTACCTCATCAGCGGTGCCAGGTCGGCCGGCGGGACACTTGGCGAACATATTCTTGTAGAAATCGCCACGAGGGCCATTGAACTCATCCAGGGCCAGCGGCGTGACGATGATGCCGGGGGAAATGGAGTTGACCCTTGCGCATTTCTCGCCCCACTTTACGCTCTCCGCCATCACCCGCTTTTCATTGCAGCGTTTGGCCATCTGATAAGCGTGGAGGGTATCTCGGATATTTTCCGGCTGAAGGATGTCCAGCTTCAGCAGCTCCTCAGTGGGGGTGCAGGCCAGCTGTTCATCCTCCTTGGGGGTGAGCTGCTTCATCCGGTGACCGGACTGACTGGAGATGGTGACGCCTACGCCGCCAGGAGCAATGACCTTGCCCACTTCTTCCAGCAGTACGGCAGTGCCATACAGATCTACCTTTAAGATCGCCTCAATGGAAGCTTGGCTGGGGGAGACGCCGGCGGCGTTCACCAGCATAGTAATGGGGCCATACTTTTGGGCCTCAGCAATCAAAGCTTTGATGGAGTCCCGGGAGGACAGATCCATCTCTTGGGCCACAGTATCGAAACCGGCCTGATTCATAATCTGAGAGATAGCCTGAGCATTTTCCATTTTTTTATCACCGATCACGACCTTCATGCCATAGCCCATCCGGCGGGCAATCGCCATACCGATCTGTCCGGCACCGGTCAAAATCATAACATTTTTCATACGAATGGCTCCTTCCTTAACCTATTCTGCCTTCTATTTTAATCATTGCAGGGAGGATAGCAATTTCAGTTTTGCGGATAGTTGATAAGTACAGCTAATCCGAGTGAAAATCAGAGTTTTTCGTCCTCCTCGTCCGTCACAAATTTCAGCCACTCGTTGGATGCACCCTCGGCAATCACTTCTACCGCCAGAAGAGAGAACCAACTGTCCGCCGCTCCGTACCAGTGTTTTACCTCCGGCGGAATGTTCACCACCTCGCCCAGTTGCAATTCCTGGACGGGCCGGTCCTAGGCCTGATACCAACCTTTGCCTCCAGTGACCAGAAGGATATTCCGCCTTTATGATGATGCCAGTTGTTCCGACAGCTAGGCCCAAAGGTAACGTTGGAAATCGGAGTCGCCTTTCTCCGTCAACAGTCGCAAGTATGCCTGGCCGATGAAATATTTGCTGAAGGCTTCGGGCAACTTATTGCCCATAGGAAATACACTGCGTTCATTTTCTTGACCTGATGTTTGATATGCTTCTAATTCACTGATTTCAATTATCTATTTTTATCGTCCCGTCATCTTAAGCATCGCGGGAGCATACCGCTCACCGCAGATTTTGATGGCGCTTACACTTTGTTCCAATTTATCCCAGTCCTCATCCAGCACCTCCACATAGACGGCGCTCATATTTTCCCGAAGCCGATCTTCCGTTTTTGTGCCGGGAATCGGGACGATCCACGGCTTTTGATGAAGCAGCCAGGCCAACGCAATCTGGGAGGGAGAGAGGCAATGATCTTTGGCAAAGCCTTTGACCACTTCCGCCAGTGCCTGGTTCTTCGCCAGGTTTTCCGGGTCGTTGAACCGGGGAATGGTGCGGCGGATGTCGCCCTGCACAAAGGTCTGCTCCTTGGAGACTGTTCCTGTCAGAAAGCCCTTGCCCAACGGGCTGAAAGGCACAAAGCCGATGCCCAGTTCCTCCAAGGTGGGCAGTAGCTCTCGTTCCGGTTCCCGGTACCACAAAGAGTATTCGCTCTGCACCGCAGTCACCTGGAAAACCCGATGAGCCCGGCGAATCGTTTCCACACCCGGCTCTGAGAGCCCCCAGTGGAGGATCTTGCCCTCCCGCACAAGTTCTTCCATAGTCCTCGCCACTTCTTCAATGGGAACCTTGGGTCCACACGGTGTTGATCGTACAGGTCAATGTGGTCAGTTCGCAAACGGCGCAGGGAGCCTTCCACCGCCTTTCGGATCGTCTCTGGGCGGCTGTCCAGCCCCAGACATTTCCCATCCCGGATATCCCATCCAAATTTGGTGGCGATCACTACCTGTTCCCGCACCGGCTTCAGTGCCTCGCCCACCAACTCCTCATTAGCGTACATCCCATAGAGCTCAGATGTATCGAAAAAATTTTCTCCCATTTCCACCGCCCGGCGCAAGAAAGCAATGGCTTCCTTTTTGTCCGGGAAGGGCGGGTAGCTCTGGCTGAGGCCCATGCATCCCAGGCCCACAGGAAATACCTTCAGCCCGAAATTTCCCAATGTTCTGCATTTCATTTGGCGTCCTCCCGGCTTTTCGCCGCTTCATTTACACAACGCAGGGCGTTCAGGCTGCGAGGATAGCCAATATAGGGCAGGCACTGAGAAATGACCTTGATAAGGAATGCCTTGTCATTGCCGATCCGCATATTACCGGCGGCATGGGAGATGAGCTGTGGTTCGCATCCTCCCTGGGCAGCCAGGAAACAGAAAGTTATCATTTCTCGCTGCCGATAGCCCAAGCCTCCTCTGGTGTAATAGTCCCCGAAGCAGTTATCTGCCAGCCAGCGGTTGATATGGCGGCTCTCCTCCGGGCCACTGTCCTGAAATCCCCGCATCCCCTCACCGAAGATATCCACCTGCGCCTGATTTCCCGCTTCCAGCCGGGTCTCCATCGTCGTAGTGGATTGCCCTTCCAAAGGTAATGTCACTCCACGAGAGGTAAGAATCTCATTAACTGCATGGAGAAATGGGAATACCCGACCGATACCCAGATACGCCACCGCCTGATAGACAATCTCCTTAGTCTCAACCGGCGTCACGCCAAAGTTCAAAGCGGCGGGTAGCATGGCCTTGTACTCATCAATGCTTTGGCTTCCAATCAGCGTGGCCAAAATAGCCATCATCCGAGTGCGGTCGTCCAGATCATCGCTGCCAACCACTTCGTCAAAGGCAAAGTTGTCAAACCGCTCGATGAACTCCGGGTCTGTCTCCAGAAAACGTGAATGATAGCCTGGAAACATCCGCTCATGATAAAATTTTGCTCTTTCAGAAAGATCCATGGTGCTTCTCCTCCCTTAATCCAAAGTGACGATTTCGTAATCACAGCTGCCAAGGCCATGCTGGGCCGCGGCTTCCACTGTGTGAATACCGTACCGCGAATCCATGCGCTCGATTAGCGCCTTTTTTCCAGGGTCGGGGGAATTGACCACTGCGTCATAGCAAGCCTGATCCACTCCCACCGGGTCTACAGAGGCGAAAATGCCCAGATTAGCCATCTCCGGTTCCGCCGGATGGGAATCGCAGTCACAGTCCACCGAAAGCCGGTTGGCCACATTGATATAGAGCATATTTTCCGCCCCTTTATAGGCGATGACCGCTTTACATGCGTCCGCCATAGACTCCAGAAAATAATCCTGCGGCGGGAGCTTCTGGAACAACTCCTCCGCATTGGTGGTCACGCCGGCGGTGTGGATATAAGTCTTTCCATGGATGGAGCCGATTCCGATGCTGATGTTCTTTAGAGCCCCGCCGAAACCGCCCATAGTGTGACCTTTGAAATGGGAGAGAACCAGTATGGAATCATAGTCGGCCAAATGCTCGCCCACAATGTCCTTTTCCAGATGGAAACCGTTCTCCACAGGAATCTCAATCTCTCCAAACTCGTCCATAATGTCACAGGGAGCCACGGCCTTAAAGCCGTGTTCCTCGATGGCTTTCCAGTGCTTCTTAGGGTCCATCCGTCTGCCCTCATAGGCGGTGCAGCACTCGATGATGGTGCCGTTTAGCTGCCGCACCAGTTTGCCGATGAGTTCCGGGTGCAGATAGTTGTTCCCTCCGGGCTCCCCGGTGGAGATCTTCACGCCTATTTTACCCTTTAGTTCCACGCCAAGAGCCTGATAGATTTTCACAAGGCTCTCCGGCGTGATTTCTTTTGTGAAATATACTTTTGCTTTTTCCATGGCTGCTTTTCCTCCTTACAGATTCTTTACCGCATTTTTTCCCACTGGCTAATACCAGTCTGCGAGCGTTCCACTTTATATCCCAAAAATTCCCCGTTTGGAAGAATCTCCGCTCCGGGAGCATATTTTTTTCAAATCTTCCAAGCTCCTATCAAAGTCGCTTCCTCGGCTGGTCACAAAGGGGATGATCTTTTCCCCACCCCAGCTGCACTGTTCCAGCTCCTCCTTTGCCTCATAGATCATCTTCATGTGATCCGGATTATTTTCACCGTCTCCAGTTCCATCAGATTCCCGCCGAGAGCCTGCCCAATAAGTTCCGCAGCGGCAGCGGTATGTCCTTTTTCAAGACTGACAATTTTCATTCCCGGAGTAATGGCCTCACCCTTCAGGGAATATATACAACCGCAATCTTTGCCATTGTTTTTCTTCCTTTCTTAGTAGGCTGAGGCTCTTACCCCAGTGATTTGCCTCTTGCCGCCCTGTTTCACCAGGCGGCATACAAGCTACAGCCGCCTGGTATGCCAGTCGCCACCAAAAACAGTCGCGTGTACCAAGCTCTGCCCGGTCAATTCCCCATGATCCCCCTCCAGATGAACGGCAATTTTCTGGAGGCGGGCAGAACTGTAATTCAAAATGCCTTTGTGAACAGCCTGGATAACGGCCTCCAAAGGCTAGCGTATCCCGGTCATGTGAACCAGCACAAATTCTGGCGCCAGCACTTCCCGCAGGATGACTTCATCTTTTTCCACCGGCGGTAGCACGCCTCATCAGCTTCTCTATCATCCATACCATTCACCATCCTTGCGCCGTGTCCTTTTCCAACCGGACATAAAAAACGTCTCGTTGATTGAAACTTATAAACGCACAGACATCCTTACACCAACTCCCCGACCCATGCCTCCACCTTGCTTCGGGAGTTTTTCGCCTCTGCTCCGTGGATGGACAGACCATTTTCCACCTTTGCTCCTTTGCAGACCTTCTTTAGATCCCGCTCGCTGGAGCCCATGCCGCTGCCCTCGTTGGTACAGAAGGGCATGATGCGCTTGCCGGAAAGGTCAAAATGCTCCAAAAAGGTAAACATGGCCATGGGCATGGTGCCCCACCAGTTAGGGTAGCCCACAAAGATAGTGTCGTATCCATCCAAACTGTCCGGGTATTCCTTCAGTTCCGGGCGGGCGTTCTGACGTAACTCTGTTTTTGCCTCGTTGATGCAGGTGTAGTAGTCAGCGGCGTAGGGCTTCACCGTGTCGATCTCAAACAGATCGCCGCCGGTCATGTCGGCAATCATCTCCGCCACGACCTCGGTGTTGCCCTTGGACAGCTTCCGCACGCTGCCGTTTACATAGTTCTCACCCTTACGGGAATAATACACAATCAATACCTTGCTCATGGGTAATACCTCCTTCTTCTATTTTATGCATGATAAAGAAATCAGCAATTTCACTTTCGAGAGTATTTGATTAGCAAAGCTTATGCGAAAACAACCTTCGCACCCCAATGGGGACGGACCCCAAAGCTGTTTAAAATAAATCGGCCTGATCTGACACGACTTTTTTAACGCCATCCCTTAAAGCCGTCGAACTTCCCCGAGATCTCTTTCAAATGCCTGGTGATCTCAATATGTTGTGGACAGTGCTTTTCACACTGACGGCAACCGATACAGTCTCCGGCCTTGGGGTGGGTTTGAGTCAGGTTATAGTAGTAAACCATCTGGGTGGTCATGTAGCCGTGCTGGAACAGGGCGAAATACTCCGGGATGGGGATATGCTTGGGGCAATGCACCGTGCAGTAGCCGCAGCCTGTGCAGGGGATGGTGAGTTCGTTCTGGATGATCCGTGCCGCCTGTGCGCAGAGCTCCCTCTCCTCCCTGTTCATGGGGCGGAAGTCCTTCATGGTGCGGATATTGTCCTCCAACTGCCCCATACTGTTCATGCCGGAAAGCACCATCATCACGCCCTCGTGACTGGCGGCAAACCGCAGAGCCCAGCTGGCGTTGGAGGCCGCCGGGTCGTAGGACCGAAAGAGCTGCTCCGCCTCCTCCGGGAGGTTGACCAGCGTGCCACCCTTGATAGGCTCCATGACGATGATGGGCTTTTGATGCTTTCTGGCCACTTCATAACACATGCGGGACTGGATACTCTCGTTATCCCAGTCCAGATAGTTGATCTGCAGCTGCACCACCTCGATCTCCGGGTGGACGGTGAGGATTTCATCCAGCAACTCCGCCTTGTCGTGGAAGGATATGCCAATGTGGCGAATTTTGCCCTCCGCCTTCTTCCGATAGACAAACTCGAAACTGTCCAGCTCCAGGGAAACCTTGTAATTTACAGCCCCCTGGTTGTGTAGAAGATAGTAGTCAAAATAACCGCAGCCCAGGCGGTTTAGCTGATCCTCAAAGACCTGCTCCTGTTCTTCTTTGCTGTGCATGAATTCGTTTGAGAGTTTGGTGGTTAGCGTATAGCTCTGCCTGGGGTAACGATCCACCAGAGCCGCTTTCAGAGCCGGCTCCGAGAACCCCCGGCAGTATTTGTAGGCAGTGTCAAAGTAGGTGAAACCGTTTTTCATAAACGTATCCACCATCTTCGTTACCAGCTCCATGTCTACTTGGTCACTCTGAAACGGAAGTCGCATAAATCCGAAGCCAAAGTTTTTCATAGAATTTCCTCCTTTATCTGCGGGTGGGGAAAGAGGCACCTGCCTCAAACCTGGCAACCACTTCTTTTAGGTGCTCCCGGATGGGCAAATGCTGGGGACAGTTTTTTTCGCACTGGCCGCAGCCGATGCAGTCGGAAGCCTTGCCATGCTTGAGGGAAATATTATTGTAGTACACATTCTGGCTGGAAAAGCTGCCTGTGGTGCGGGACACGCTGTTATAAAGGGCGAAATACTCCGGGATAGCGATCTGCTTGGGACAGCCATGTGTGCAGTAAGCGCAGCCTGTGCAGGGGATGGGAGTGTTCGCCTCAATGATTTGACATACTTTTTCAATGGTTGTTTCTTCCGACTGAGTGATCGGCTCGAAGTGCTGAAACGTGGCGCAGTTGTCCTCCACCTGTTCCAAGGTGTTCATGCCCGAAAGCACCCTGGTGACACCTTCCTGACTGGCGGCGAATCGCAACGCCCAGCTGGCATTGGAATCCTGGGGCCGGGCTTGCCGGAGCAAGTTTTCAGCCTCCTGGGGCAGGTTTACCAACGTGCCACCTTTGCAGGGCTCCATGACCGTAACCGGCTTGCCGTATTTTCTCGCCACTTCCAGACAGCGACGAGACTGGACGTTAGGCTGCTCCCAGTCCACATAGTTAACCTGCAACTGCACAAAGTCCAATTTATCCCCAAACTGATCCAATATCTCCTCCAGCAACTCCGGCGTGTCGTGGAAGGACATGCCCACCTGGCAGATCTTTCCCTCTGCTTTCTTCTTCGCCACAAAATCAAAAGCATGGTACTCCTTGCATTTCTCGTAGACATTGGTGCCCATGTTGTGCAGCAGGTAATAGTCAAAATACTCCACGCCGCAGTGAGCAAGCTGTTCATTGAAGATCCGTTCCAGATCCTCTGCGTCTTTAAAATCCCGCAACGGCATTTTGGTCACCAATTGGAAACTCTTCCTGAGATGTCGCTCCACCAACGCTTTTCGCACTGCTTCCTCGGCATGGTAACCATGGTAGGTGTAGGCCGTGTCAAAATAGGTGAAGCCCTCGTCCAGAAAGGCATCAAAAAGCTTTTCGATCTTCTCATAGTCAAAGGAATCCGGCACATCCGCCTGCAAGGTGGGCAGGCGCATACAGCCAAAGCCAAAATCCACTTTTCTCTTTTGCATCATCTTGTATTCCTCCTTAGTTTGCTTTGTGCCCACCGAACACTTGGGACATTGTCATGTGTTCCAGAGCGCTGTCAATGCAGGATACTTCTTCATGGGTCAAGTAGATGTCCGCTACCCCCAGGTTTTCCTGGATGCGGCTCTCCTTTCGGGAGCCGGGAATGGGCACGATATAAGGCCGCTTTTTCAGCATCCAAGCTAAAGAAATCTGGGCCGGAGTGGCATTTTTCTCTTTAGCGGTGTTTTCAATGAGGGCCAACAGGTCATGATTCTGCTCCACACCCTCTTTGGAAAACTGCGGCACAGTGGCGCGGTAGTCAGCAGGGTTCTGTTCAAACTGGGAGATTTCCCGATAGCAGGCGGTAAGGGAACCGTTGGCCAAAGGGCTAAATGCCACAAAGCCCACAT
>CALVMT010000080.1 GCA_944347775.1 uncultured Clostridia bacterium
ACTCCCCAGGCGGAATACTTATTGCGTTGGCTGCGGCACGGACAACTATTGTTGCCCACACCTAGTATTCATCGTTTACGGTATGGACTACCAGGGTATCTAATCCTGTTTGCTCCCCATACTTTCGTGCCTCAGCGTCAGTTACAGTCCAGAAAGTCGCCTTCGCCACTGGTGTTCCTCCTAATATCTACGCATTCCACCGCTACACTAGGAATTCCACTTTCCTCTCCTGCACTCTAGCAACCCAGTATCAGATGCAGCCCCCAAGTTAAGCTTGAGTATTTCACATCTGACTTAAGCTGCCGCCTACGCACCCTTTACGCCCAGTAATTCCGGACAACGCTTGCTCCCTACGTATTACCGCGGCTGCTGGCACGTAGTTAGCCGGAGCTTCCTCCTATGGTACCGTCACTTCTTCTTCCCATAGGACAGAGGTTTACAACCCGAAGGCCTTCTTCCCTCACGCGGCGTTGCTGGGTCAGGCTTGCGCCCATTGCCCAATATTCCCCACTGCTGCCTCCCGTAGGAGTCTGGACCGTGTCTCAGTTCCAGTGTGGCCGATCACCCTCTCAGGTCGGCTACCCATCATTGGCTTGGTAGGCCTTTACCCTGCCAACTACCTAATGGGACGCGAGCCCATCCATAAGCGAATTTCTTTGACCCCTCTACCATGCGGTAATGTGGTCTCATGCGGTATTAGCAGTCGTTTCCAGCTGTTATCCCCCTCTTATGGGCAGGTTGCTCACGCGTTACTCACCCGTCCGCCACTAAGTCAACCTATCTTCCGTCCGAAAACTTCTGTTAGGTCGCTTCGTTCGACTTGCATGTGTTAAGCACGCCGCCAGCGTTCGTCCTGAGCCAGGATCAAACTCTCAATAAAAAATTTCAACAGCTCTCGCTGTTTCCCTCATTCTTTTTGAGTAAGTTCACCCAAGCTCTTTTTCTTTGCTTTTTTGATGCTTCTTTGTTTACGTTATTTGCTTGTCAAGGTTCTGCGCTCTCGTGAGCGCTTATTTATAATACCAAACACTTCTCTTCCTGTCAACACTTTTTTTCCCTTTTTTTTGAACTCGTATCTTATTCCCTCTTCTCCCTCTTTTCGTTCGATATTCCCCTGAATCTTACTCCCATTTCCCATGCTTATCTTACACTTTTCCTTACCTCCCCCTTTATCATATTTTGCTTATTTATCTCTATGTTTATATCCTCTTGACACTTTTTTCTCATACGCTATAATAAACTTAATCTTATATTTAACCGCTGGGGGTGCCGCAAGGCTGAGAATTATACCCTTCGAACCTGATATTGTTTGTACATTCGTAGGGAAGCGGGTTATCGCAAAATATGTTCCTTTTATTATTTTTATATATCAGAAACATCAATCGCAATTGCCTAACCCCTGCATAATGACCTTATGCAGTTTTTTTATGCAGCACTTTTCAGCATTAAAGGGGGTATTTTATGTTTAATCAAAAGAAAAACAGTTCCTTAGAGCTTAAAGCATGGCTTATTATCTTTGCCATCGCGCTGATCCTTACCGGTATTGGGCTCATTTTATTTATGTTAAGCGGTAACGGTTCTTTTAGTGATTTTTTTCAAGACATTTCAAGCGTTAATTTTTGGCTGTTAATTATAATTATCGCTGTAATTGCAGCCGGAATTATTATCTTGTTAAACAGCTCAGAACCTTCCGACCGTTCAAAATGGAGCGTCAACGAATTGGTTGTCGCCGCGTTATGCATTGCACTCTCTTTTGTGTTATCGTACATTAAAATATACGAACTTCCTAACGGCGGTTCAATTACACCCGCAAGTATGTTGCCCATTTTTCTTTTTGCTTATATTTACGGCCCGATTAAGGGGTTTGTGGTCTCTTTCGCGTTTTCCCTTCTTCAAATGACACAAGGCATGTATATTGTGCATTGGGCGCAGTTCTTGCTTGATTATGTTTTTGCCTTTCTGGTCTTGGGTGTCGCCGGTTTTTTCCAAAAAAATATAATTAGCGGAATTATTGCCGGAGGGTTGCTTCGTTATCTTTGCGCCTTTTTTTCTGGTGCAATCTTTTTTGCCGAATATGCTCCCCAAGGGCAAGGGGCAATTATCTATTCCCTATTATATAACGCCAGCTATATGATCCCCGAATTACTCATCTGCATCGGTATCGTTTTATTGCCCGGTATGCGACATACGTTAGAATCAATTAAGTTAAGAGAGTTAGCCAGAAAAAAAGCACACATTTCGGCAAAATAAGTTTCCTTTAATCAAAAAACGTCCGCAACTTATGCGGACGTTTTGATTGTTGAAATAGTTCAACGCTTATTCACCAAAATATTCGTTGAGTTTTGCCACAAGAATATCGCAATCAATCCCATGTACCATGCATGCCTCTTCAAGCGTTTCTCCCGCCGCGGAAGGGCATCCAATACAAAACATCCCCTGTTCAAAAAAAACAGGCGCCGCATTAACATCTCTATCTATTACTTGTTTAATGGTCATTTCCTTATTAATTTTTGCCATAATAGCTTGCTCCTTTTTATCAGTTACAAATTTATTATATTCGACTTTATTATATCCGACTTTTGTCTAAATTCAATGCTTGTCATGTATTTTTTGCAAATTTTTCTCCACATTTTGGGCAGGTAATCATAATTTTTCCTTTTCCTTTTGGTACACGAACTTTTTGTCCGCATTTCGGGCAAACAAAATGTTTATGCGTCTTCGCATCCGGGCGCCGTCTAAATAAGCCAATAAGCACCTCATTTTCTCTCCTTCTTCTTGCAATATTACGCGAAAACATACGCAATAAAGCGATCGTAATGAGTGCCAAAGAAATTAAGTATAAAAGATAACTTCTCCCAAAAAGATTGCATAAAAACGCTCCGATAATAAGAACTAGATTAAGCGTATCTGTGCCATATCTTCCATACATGAAGCGTTTGATTTGCCAACCCAATTTTTCAAAAAAACTCATCTTCATTCCCCTTCTGTTTCGATTAAAATGTGATCCCCGCGCCTTTCAGGAACCCATATCTGGCAGGTTAAATCCTTATCCATAAGAATACATTCCCTTATCCGCGAAAAATTATTTGAAAAATGCATGGGAATCAGCCATTTCGGCGAAAAACGTTTGACAAACTCTCTCGCCCCTGCTTCTATATCACTTTCCATACGCGGATCTATCGGAAAAAAAGCCACATCTGTTCCTCCGGCCATCGATGAGGCCATGTGATCAAGCGCATAATCAAAAGCGCTTTTGGCCTTTGCAATCTCGTGCGGTGTACTTTCTTCTTTCCAATGCCAATAATTTAGATCTCCTGCGTGAAAAATATTTTTTCCCTCCATCCTGATTTGAAAAGAAATACCAATATCCGTAGAGTCCCATGCGTTCACTTCAATATATTCGTCCATAAAGACATCGCCCGCTCGCAGCAATTTATGCATAAATTGCTGCGGAACTGGAATATCCGCATCCGCCAAAATGACCGCATTACCAAGTTGTTCCGCAACATCAAATATACGAGGATTAAAGTGATCAGCGTGAATATGACTTATGCAGAGATAAACTCTTTTTTTCTCTGCCAGAACGTCCATCTGCAAATATCCTTTTTCCAACATCGCATCTTCTTGCTTATCCGTGAACCGCCAACAATCAAACACGACTGCTGTCTGCTTAAATAGCACAATAAACCCACTGTTATCCAGATAATATATTTCCATTTGATTCCTCTCAATATTGTAGTATAGCATAACCCATCTTAGAAAAACTATGCTGCTGTTTTTCAAAAATGTGAATAAATTTCAAATTCTTGTTCCTGTCGCAAAAACCATAGATAACACGCTTTGACCGGTTTTGCACTGATTTGTTCCAGCGCTTTTTTATATAGCTGTACTTGCAGTTTATAGTGCTGCGCCAGTTGCGCCAACTGCGTTTTGTCAGCCATATTGGATTTATAGTCAACAATGATATACTCTCCCTTTTCTAAAAACGCCAAATCAATGATGCCCTGCAAGATTACCTGCTCTTCGCTCTTTTCAAATCCGATTTCCCGAGCGGGCAATACAACACAAAAAGGAATCTCCTTGCGCAACTCCTGCGCCGCGCGAGCACGGGCGGCAATATCGCTGTGCAAAAATCGACAGATTTTTTTTCGGAAAGGACGTATCCTCTGCGCTTCTTTTGATGTAATAATTTTTCGCTGTTCAAGCGTCTTTATTAATTGCTCAATTTCTTCTTCCGTCTGCATGGAAAAATCAAGATGCTGCATGACCAAATGAATTAATGTTCCAAGCTCTGCTCCCGCTTCTCCGTTTTCTCGATATGCGGGAATAAAACTTCCCAGTTCATCCTGCGGCAACAATGCGCTTACTCCTACTTTTACCGGTACATTTTGCACATGATATGAGAGAAATTGCTCATAGGGCATTTTCGCCACTTCCTTAAGAACCTCGGTTTTTGAAAGCGCCTTATTCTTCTGCATCCACTTGCCGACCTGTTGAACAACAATCGTGTGGGCAATGTTTAACGTATCGTCCTGTGACAGACGATATGTATCGCCCTTCCAATCTTGCATACAGGGCAAGTCCAAACATGCCGTCATAACCCATTCTAGCATACTCGACATCTCAAGCAGATCGTACCACCGCGCGTTTACAGGAAGCTGTCCTATCCATTCCATCGGATTTTTTAATGCAGCCGAAAAAAACAGCTTCTGTTTTGCCCTTGTCATCGCAACATACAAAATACGAAGTTCCTCCGATTTTTGTTCTTTTTCCTGCTCATATTCTGCTAAGCGGCGCATAACCGAACGCTTGATTATCCTGTTTTTCTCATCTACCATATCCATCGAAATACCAAGCCGGTTATGCAATAAAAACTGTTTACTTTTGTCTTGAACGCTAAACCGCGTATTCATACGTGCAATAAACACAATCGGAAATTCCAATCCTTTTGCCGCATGAATACTCATCATCTGCACCGCCCCAGAAGTTTCTGCATTCTTTTTTTGCATCAGGACATGATTTTTCTTGAATAAGGCAATACTATTCAGCAATTCATATAAACTTACTTGCTGTTCCGCCCATTCCAGCAGTTTTCTGAAAAAATCAGCAAATATTTTGCCTTTTTCCTCTCCCGATGCCATCGCCCATAAATGCGCCTCATAATTTTCACTTAATTTTAAACGGATCAGCAATTCTTTAAGCGTCATCACTTCTGCCCACCGTCGATATTTTTCTATCTTTTGCAAAAACTGCCGGCACTTTTCAGCCAGCTCGCCTTCTTTTTGCGCATAGACCATAAGGCTTTGTGAAAAGCTTTCCTGCGGCTGTTCAGCACGAATAAAGGCCAAATCCGCATCTGCAAATCCGCCCATAAAGCTTTTCATCACCGATAACAGCGCAATATCCGAAGTAAAACCATCAATTATTTTAAGTAAATTAAGAAACATCTCACTAGCCGCGGGAAACGAATCCTCCGCACTGTTTACGCGTATATCCAAACCGGCTTCCGCAAATACCCGCCCATAAATCTCTGCGTATTTTTCCATATTTCTCAACAATACGCAAATATCGCTTGGTTGAAAAGACGGATTACCCTGCTCGTCTTTCTGCTGTAAAAGTTCATGTATTTTTTTTGCAATACTTTGCGCTTCGCATTCCGCCGCTTCCGTTACATCTCGCGCTTCATTTGCATCTGTCAGCAAAAATTCCGCCTCGCCTTTTATTTGAGCGCCCTTTACAAGAGCTTCTTCTTCCGTATATTCAAGTTCTCCAAGATGTCTACTCATCAGTCTATGCATAATATGATTTATCGTATGGATAACCTCATCGCCACTACGAAAATTTTCATTCATATGAATAACTTTAACGCCGCCTTCATTTTCAGCTTTTTCTCGAAAAATCAGCGGATCTGCCAGGCGAAAACGATAAATACTCTGTTTCATGTCTCCAACCATAAAACGTCCTCCATGTGGTGCGAGACAGCAAAGCAACGCTTCTTGAAGCGGGTTTGTATCCTGATATTCGTCAATAAACACATAGTCATACCGCGCACGGTAAGCCGAAGCTATCTGTTCATCTTGCAATGCATGGTACCCGAGCCTCATCATATCATCATAGTCTATAACATGATGCTCTTGCTTAATCCGCGTATATGCTTCTTCAAACCGCGAAACAATACGGTATAACGCTGAAGTCATCTGCTTCACATATGGAAGTTCCTTTTGTATTTCTTGATCAATCGTTTCCGGCACCGTTTGAAGCAGCTTTTTCAGTTGGGCGCGCGCCTGTTTCTTATATGCTTGCAAACGCGCCTTACCTCCTTCCGGCTGATCTTTTCTCACAATTGCCGGAATAGCCGCTCCAGCAAGAAGCTTTATGTAATTTTCCCTTTTATTGCTATAACTCTGCTTAAGCGTTTGCGCCAATACCAAATCTTCTCGATTATTCAGGGATTGTTTTTCGGGAAAATCATACTCCTCTTCCAACTGTATACATTTTTGCAATACATCTTCCAGTCGCCCTAAATCTGCCAAATTCTGCTCATCGACAATATGCAGGTAAGCTTCTCTTGCAGCCTGTCCGCCAGAAATAATCCATTTTGTCCCTTCTGGTCTGCTCATACAATAGTTATAAAGCCGAAACACTTCGCCGACAATCCCGACATCATCTCTACCGGAATATCTGTCCCGCAACAATAAAAATTGCGCATCTTCCCGATCATATAACTCTTCAAGGACTTCTTCCATTGCCTCATCCTGATAAATTCGCATTTGTTCTTCTGTAGCCGGATGCACATCCGCATATTGCCCAAGCTGCGCAAAATTTTCTTTAATTACCTTGAGCGCAAAACGGTGAATTGTACAAATATCTGCGGAATCCACCTGTTCTGCCTGTATCATCAATCTCGGCAAGGCTTTATCATGTGCATTTTTTTCCAATTCTCTGCGAATGCGTCCACGCATTTCCGTTGCCGCTTTGGATGTAAAAGTCACCACTAGCATTCGCCGAATCTCGGCACCTTCCTCTATCAAGGAGGAAATACGCGCCGATAATACACTGGTTTTTCCCGATCCTGCTGCAGCCGAAACAAGAGTATCTCCGCCGCGCCAACATATTGCCTGCTTTTGTGCTTCGGTATATTCCATCGCTATCTCTCCTCCTCTAATCTTTTTTGCATTTGCAAGATTATCTCTTCCTTTTGCTTATTTTGCATTCTACGAAATACCGTTTTTGATGTATCTACCATACAAACCGCAGCATATTCGCAATAATCGCAGGGAGAGCGCCCTGCATCAATAAGCGGGCTTACTTCCAGCTCCCCACCGTAAATCCGTTCGGCAGCCTGCTTAACCATATATTTCGCATAAGAAAAAATGCACTGCAATTCCTCTTCGGTAAAACAATTCTCTCCTGCCTTAAGCCCCTCTTTTTCAGAGTTAATTTCCGCATTCATGCTTTTCAGTTTTTTCTCCCCATTATCTAGTGCGCATGCCGCATCATATGAGGCTAACAAAAAGCCGTTCATCCGGAATTTGACCATCCGTTTGCCTTCCTCTTCTCCTTCTTCCAGATAAGGCAGACGAATCGGAAAATAAAATGCACCGGCAGGAATTATCTGCTTGCCCAAAGACAGATATCGGCTTTGCGCTGCCATCAGATAAACCACAAGCTGCAAGCCCACACCATAGTAAATATCACTGAGCGCAAATTTCTTTTCTCCTGTTTTGTAGTCCACAACGCGGATATAGTCTTTTCCTGCCTGTGAATGCGCTTCATCTATGCGGTCAATTTTCCCACGAACAGTCAAGGTACCAAAGCGAGTAGGCAAGCGTAAAATATCGCCACCAAATCCCAGTTCCTCTCCTGCAACATGTGCGTTTGTTCCTGCGAGTTGATTTCTCACTGCTTTTGCCGCAAATACAGCTTCTTCTCTTAAGCGCTTTTCCATAAACGCATAGCGTTTTTGCGTAAAAATTCCGTCGTTATGCGTTTGTTTTAAATGCATTGCCACTTTTTTCATGATTTGCTCGATGCGCTCTTCATCCAATGTCGACCAGGATTGGTTTTCTTTTTCCGCTTCTCGGGCAAATTCTTCCATCAGTGCATGCACATAATTTCCCGCCTCCATCGGTCCTTCTCCATATTCTTCCGTTTCCTCCGGTCGCAGACCGTAAACCATAAAATGTCGGTATGGGCAACGGTAGTATTCTTCCAGGCGAGAAATACTTGATCTCGGCGCGCCGTATAATGCACGTGCCGTCTGCAAAGACATTGCTGTCAAAGATGGTTGCGCATATACTTCCGCAAGCATTTCGCCCAGTTCCTGTATCCCCTGGGCAAAATATGCAGCAACCGCCTTTCCTGGCTGCGTTCCGTCGTCTGCACATGCTCGTAATTCCTTTGCCAACTGCCCAAGCAATGCCTTGCGGTGAAAAATAATAGGCTTATCTATTTTCAAAATTTGCAACATAGGAAACAACCTGCGTATTCGATCAACCAGATAAGAAGGTTGCCCATCTTGCAAATTATAAGAAAAATGTAGTTCTTCGGCCCATGTCAGATTTTTACGCAAATATGCCTTTTGATCTTCAAAAACCATTTTGTGAGGAAAAGAAGGCTGCTGCCGGCGCAGAGACTGCGCTTCTGCTTGCGTAATCAGACCCGTTTCATCTGGAACGACGGGCAACATTCCTTCATTCATCCCCAAAACAAACAATATCTTCTTGCCCGGCCAAATGGCATGAATAACATCACCTACAACAACTTCATCCGTCGTCGGCGGTATAATCGAAATTTCTTTTGCCTGTACACCGGCGCTCAGCGCATCCGTATATTCTTTTACAGGTAGTCTACCCAATATTGACGCATGAACAAGAAGTTCCTGCATTGCCGGATAAACCTGCTGCATAAATCGACTTTGCGCCAACAATCCGGCTTTTTGCGCGTGTTGACTCTGCTGCTCAATTTTCTGCGCGATGCCCAAAGTGTCTAAGTGGCTTTGCAACAACTCGCTTAAATTTTTTTCTGCCATCTGTTCGGACATTCGAGAGACCGGTTCAAAAATGCGCCGACGAAATTCTTCGATTTCTTCAGGTGCATGCGTACCCAACCCTTTTTGCAGCTGATACCCTTTTACTCCTCTTTCCCGACAATACCTTACCAAACGGTCTGCCAACACATTCTCTCCGATCAAACTGCTCTTCGCATAAGCCAACGCATCATATATCCGCCAATTTTTCCGACACAATAAAGCAAGCAGCGGGCGAAGTAAAGCCCATAAACTGCTCTTTTCCAGGCTTCGCTTCCCCTGCAAAAAGAAAGGGATCTCTGCCTTTATAAAAATTTCCTCAATTAAATCCTCATATTGCTGAACATCTCCCACAACAATACCGATATCGCTGCACCGGTATCCTTTAGTACAGGTGTACCGCAAAATCTCGGCCGCAACATGCTGCACTTCCTGCTCGCGGCTTGTTGCCTGCGCCAACACTATGTTCTTTGGCACCTTTGCATATGGTATATAAGGATATTGATATAAATGTTCAAATAAATAGTCAATCTCTTCGGAAAAGCCGTTTTTTCTTTGCAAGGGCTGCATTTGCACAGGCAATCCAAAGTGTTGTGCAAGTTGTTTAAGTCGTTGTATATTTGCCCATTGTTTTTCCAAAACGCCGTCCTGACCAGCTTCTGCCAAAATCGTCAGGCTTTGTGCCGCAAAATCCAGGCTGCAAAGCGTCTGCATACGCAGTTTAGGCAATACGTCAAAACCAAAAACTATAATTTCTCTTTGTTGAATATACGGTGTCTGTCCAAAATACTCTGCTGCCTGTCGTTCCAAATCTCTCCCGTCAAGCAGTGACTGTCCGGCCAATTGCCGCATTTGTCGGTAAATACAAGCAATATCTTTTAATTTGTTTTGCATTGCTCCCTGTGCCAAAAACGTCAGTTCCTGCAGCTGTTCTAAGGTGATTTGCTCATTTTTGAGTGAGGCGATCAACTCTGAAACCTGCAAATGCAGCGAAGGATCATGATAATCTAAAACGCATAACTCGTCCTTCATTTGTTCCATGGCGAGTTTTGCCAGCATTGCAAAACCCGAGGCATCTAATGTTTGTACTGCTCTACCCCCGGCAAGTAACCCAATTCGCTCAGTCAGTTTTTCAAAACTGATCACTTCAACATCGGTAAACCCCTTTACTTCACAGTTGCGGATTATTCCGCTCTCTATCATAAAACTCGCCTGCGCAGGCACCAGGATAAGCGTCTGCCGCCGCTTCATTAATGCATGTTTTATTCTGTCGTATAGCTCATTAAGCAGCGCAGAAAAGTATCTACTATATAAAATGCGCATATGCAATTCCTTCCGTTTAAAGTTCTTTGCCTTTCCCACCTATTTCTGATTATAAAGCGTTTTCTTTACCTTATCATACTATATTTTCCTCATCATCGGCAACCAAGCATAAAAAAACGTATAAAAAAAAGGCCGCATTTGCGGCCCATGCTAAAGTTCAGATTTAACCTCTTACCAGATAATCAATGATCATACTCATATCTTCAGGTTCCGACACAATAATTTCGATTTCGTCAATTTGCGCGTCCTTAAACATCTGGGTCAAAGCAATATACTGGCTCAGCTTGGACTTCAAGTTCAGTCTGTCACCCTCGGATGTAACAAGTTCGACTGTTCCTTTGCATTTATTCAACATTTCAAAAAACTTTTTGGGTTCTTTAATATTTTTAACTTTCATTAAAAATTACCTCCATTCTTTTTTAGGTCGTTTGAGGCAAACCCATCCCGCCTAACGGAATTTTTATACCTTTCATTTCCCTAACAACCCTCTTTTACTTTATACTATACCATATTACGCTATCTTTTCAACTGTTTAATTGCTAAAATTCTCCATTTTTTATAAAAAAATATTTCCCATATATACCGTACCCTAAATAAATTTTTCAAAAAATCCTCCACTCGGAAAACTTTCAAAAAACATTCTCTGTCTGCGTACCGGGTGCGTAAAACCTATTCCGGCACAATATAGCGCAATTGCCCCTTTTTCTCCTTTTCCATAACGGTTGTCGCCAAGCAGAGGGTACCCTCTTAATGCAAATTGTACACGAATTTGATGCGAACGCCCTGTATGTAGATTAATACGCACCAAGCTCACATTTTGTCCTTGCCGCAAAACTTGATAATCCAGTTTTGCATATTTTGCACCCGGCATCTGCTTATCTGCAGGTCTAACCAAATTTTTCGCCGTATCTTTATATAGGTAATCCTCCCATATTCCCTCTGATGGAGGACAACCATGCACAACAGCCAGATACTTTTTTTCAACACTGCCGCTACGAATTTGTTCTGAAAGGCGAGCTGCCGCTTTAGATGTGCGCGCAAACAACATTACTCCGCCTACCGGGCGATCAAGGCGGTGCAATAATCCAATATATACGTTCCCGGGCTTCGCATATTTTTGACGCACATACGCCTTAAGCATCGACAACATATCGACATCTCCCGACCGATCAGCCTGTGTCGGCACCATTGGTGGCTTGACTGCAACAATAATATGATTATCCTCATAAAGCACATTCATTTTTCCTGCTCCGAAATCCACCTAGCCGTCGTTCCACATGGCAAATACACATTACTGTGCTCAACAGGAATCACCAAATTATCTGCTTCAATATTACCTCCACGCTGTGCATGCATATAGATTTCCAGCAGGTTTGCCGTTACCACACTGCTCAGCCCAGTCGTATATGAGTTAATGATAAAATATTTCGCCTGTTTATCCAAAAGTTTTGTACATTCCGCCACCAATTCTTCAAGAGCCTCTTCAAGCTTCCAAATTTCTCCACCTGCCCCGCGCCCATAGCTCGGAGGATCCATAATTATGCCGTCATAGAACTTTCCCCTGCGCTGCTCTCGTTTTACAAATTTAAGGCAGTCATCTACAATATAGCGAATAGGGCGGTCAGCCAAACCGGAAAGTTGTGCATTTTCCTTAGCCCATGCAACCATGCCTTTGGCCGCATCGACATGCGTAACCCGTGCTCCTGCGGCCGCAGCTGCCAACGTCGCCCCTCCGGTATAGGCAAACAAGTTTAAAACCCGATCTTCCGGCGCGGTATGCTGTCGAATAAAATTCCAGTTATACGACTGTTCCGGGAACAAACCGGTGTGCTTAAACCCGGTCGGGCGAACAAAAAACCTCAAACCGCCCACTTCTACTTGCCAGCGTTCCGGCAATTTTTTTCGGAATTCCCATTTTCCACCCCCCTGGCTGCTACGCTGATAGACTGCTGCCGCCTGTTCCCATTTCCCGGGAAACTGCTTTTTCCATACCACCTGCGGATCTGGGCGTGCCAACACGATTCCTGCCCAACTTTCCAGCTTCATCCCGTCCCCGGTATCAAAAATTTGATAATCCTTCATTTCCTGTGCAATAAACATGTTTTCTCTCGTTCTTTTCTGTTTTTATTATTTTATCATATCGTTGTCTTTTTATAAATATTTTGTCTATTTTTCGTTGAATTTATGTTATAATGAATAAGTATGTAAATGTCTGCCCAATTCGGAGCGTTTTTATGAGTTTTTCTGTTAAAGTGTCTGGAAAAATTAACCTTTACCTTGATATATTGGGGCTGCTACCGGATGGATATCATGCTATCGATACCATCATGCAAAGCGTCAGTCTTTATGATACTCTTTACATTTCTCCCGCACAACAAACGCATGTCTGTTGCCCCGGTGTTCCTGAAGAAAAAAACTCCGCCTATCATGCAGCTCAGCTCTTTTTCTCGCAAAGCGGCATTAAAAACGGCGTTAGTGTACAGATTCAAAAGGGTATCCCCTTGTCTTCCGGCATGGGAGGCAGCAGCGCGGATGCAGCCGGATTGCTTGTCGCGCTTAATCAAATGTTTGGAGAACCTTTTTCCAAAAGTGAATTGCTGAACCTTGGTTCCCGCATTGGTGCCGATGTCTGCTTTTTAATGGAAGGCGGATGTATGCGTTGCCGTGGCATAGGTCAAATGCTTAAACCCGTAGATAATCGCTGGGCTCCATTCTATCTGGCTGTACGCGCAAACGGGACTGTCACCGCAGCCCAGGCTTATCGTCATTATGATTATATAGGCGGTCAACACGGCTGCATCAATTCAACATTGAGCGCTCTTTCCGCAGCGGATGCGCACAGTTTTTTTTCTCATACAGCCAATGCGCTTGAACAGGCCTGTATTTCTCTTTGCCCCGAAATTGGAGAAGTCCTTTTACTTTTGCGCAAAAACCCGCATTGCATCGGTGCTTTTATGACGGGCAGCGGAAGTGTTTGCATCGGAATTTACGAACAGGAATCTCATGCTCGTTTGGCACAGCAGGCATTCCCAAAGCATTTTACAGCAGTTTTACATAATACTTCACATTCTATTATCTGCCGAACATCTTTATGATTGTTGCAAAAAGTTTTAAATTTTCTTTGCTATTTTACGGTATAATGGAATTAACTTATTTTAATTAACCTATTCAGGAGAGGCACTATGCTCCCTTTTCGATTTAGATTTTACTGGCAAAAATATCGAAATTCCCCAAAACAGCTTTTAAGCTACCTTAAGCTGCGAAAAATATTGCTGCCGATCATCGTCGCCATTGTGCTTACTATTGGCAGTATATTTGTCGTCCGAGCTGGGCGAAAAATTTCTCCCGAAAGCACGGCATTTACCGATCTTGAGGAATTGGTTGTTGGTATTGCTGTCCCAAGCGCTTTTGCACAGGTAGACGAAACCGGCGAAGTTTACGGTTTTGAACGTGATATCGCAGAAGCTGTCCTCCGGCGGATATATCCCAACAAGCCGATCATCTTCCGTGCCATTTCTTCGCAGGAAGCATCATATCTTTTAAAATCCGGAAAAATTCATTTTGCTCTTGGTATGTATATTAGCGGCCCTCTCAAGACACAGGGGCTTTCCCTGTCCAATTCTTACTTTACCGATGGCGTCTATGCATTTTGCTCTGCCGACAGTACAATCGACGGGCTTTGGTCATTAACCAATCGCCGTGTACGTGTCCTTACCTCAGACATCACCAAATCTGCTGTCGCTTCCATGTTTAAAGAGTTGGAAATTTCTGTGGATCTGCACCTTTGTTCTTCTTATTCCGATGGTCTAGAATCGCTCGCAAGCGGAGATTGCGCCGCCCTGATCGGCCCGCGCTATAAATTAGCCGGTTATACGCAACTTCGCATGCTTGAAGAACCAATTGGCTTTTGTTCTTATCGTTTTATGTTATGGACCGATTATACAGACATTACCGAATTAGTTAACGAAGCAATTTCTTCGCTGCGTACCGACGGCACGATGGCAACTTTGCAACAGAACTGGGGAGTAGAGGAATTCTCCTCCTCAACTCAAATTCAATAACAAATACCCTTATATCATTCACGGCTGTGCAAAACGGCATAGCCGTATTTTTTCCCCAAAATAAAACAGCTCATCAGCTTATTGTGCTGTTTCTGCCTCGACTTAACATTGTTTTATCATCCGAATATTACGTATATCGTCGTCCTGCTGAATCTCTTTTTGTGCAATAAAACCGCATTTTTGATAAAACGGCGCTGCAGATATCGGCGTATCGACAATCAGTTCGTTTTTTCCATGCTGCAAACAATATTCTTCCGCTTGCTTTAGCAAAGCCCTGCCAATCCCTTTGTTAAAACAATCCGGCTTAACAAACAGCAGTTCGATCCGTGTCTGATCCGCTAATGCAAGCATACCATCCATTCCCTCCGGCCCAAAGCATCCCCATATTGCCATTTCTCCTTGTTCTATAGCTCGGCAAAGCATTGAAGGCTTAACACGTTCGCGAAAGGCCAAAACATCAGATTTTTCTTCACCTCGAGCAATTGTCTGCATAAAACTATTCTGGGCCAGTTTCGTTGCCTGTTTAATTTGCTTTTTATTTAAAAATTCTATACGGACACTTTTCGGTTCTTTTTGATCCATAAAATATCCAAATCCCGGCATATATATGGTCTCTGCACAAATCTCTTTTCCGTTCAAATATTCGAGATAATTATTGTGCCCTGTTTCAAAAACAATTTTATACATCCAGATTGCAGGTCGATCAATACCAAACTTATGATTTGCCTTGCTACTTCCAAAGGCCTTATCGCCAAGCATAGGCAGCCCTGCCTTCGCCAACTGTAGAGGAATCTGCTGTTTATAACAACTCATCGGCTCCACTTCCAACAGTGAAAGCTCCCCGTGCCGTTCAATTAATCTATAACGCAGTGCCGCAGGACGAGCGTTACGGTTCATTTTATCCTGCAAAACAGCTTTGGAAAATGTCCCTCCTTGCTCCATAAACCCATGAAGCAGAGCTGATTGTTTGGGCTCTCCCGTAACAATTACGCGATATACCCGCTTAATTCTCCTTTCGCGTAATGCCTCCAACATATATTCAAACAAAAATTGTTCTTTTACTACAATGACAAGCCCACCAATGAATGCAGGGAGTACGTTGCAGACATACGGAACATGCAGTGATGCGACATCGTACTCACCTTGGTTTTTCATCCGTTCCACTGCATGATAATATAAATTAATCCCCTTTTCTGCTTTTCCGATACAAGGCATTCCCTGCGGCTTATTAAATACGATAAATTCTTCATCTTCGTAAGAAACTTCAACCGTTTGTTCATGGATACTGCGCGAATTATCCGTAAAAACAAGTACTCTTGCCCCCCGACTTAACGGCGTCCGCGGATCCAGTTTCCGTCCCAGCGGCAGAGTTCTCACTTTTCCCTCTTTAAAAAGGCGATCCACTCCGCTCATCTGACCAATATATCTTTGCAAAAAGATCTGAGCCGAAAAACCATCCATATCTCCGGGCACTTTGAGTATCATCATAAAATTTATCCTTTTTATGCTCCTTCTTCTCTGAAATCCACTTCCATATATTTTGTCTGCTCTCCGCGCCAAATCACATCAATCGTCCCCGTCGGGCCGGAACGCTGCTTTGCAATGATAATACTACTTTTCCCTGGCTCAGCGCCGCTCTCGGCATAGTAATCTTCCCTATGCAAAAAGAGCACAACATCCGCATCCTGTTCTATTGCACCCGACTCACGCAAATCAGAAAGCATCGGTCGTTTGTTTTCACGTTTTTCGGTTGCACGGGAAAGCTGCGAAAGCAGCATAATCGGCACATTAAGTTCTTTTGCCGCTACTTTAAGCGAACGTGTAATGCTCGAAATCTCCTGCTGGCGATTCTCTATGCGTCCGCTTCCTGTCATTAATTGCAAATAGTCGATAATGACCAGTCCAATTTCACCCACTTGATTTTTCAATCGACGTATTTTGGCCATCATCTCTCCCGGACCAATAATCGCTGTATCGTCAATATAAATTGGTGCACCTTCCAGCGGCACCATTGCATCGGCCAACGCATAAAAATCCTGTTCCGTCAGTCTGCCAGTACGCGCATTTTGCGAATCTACACCTGCGCCAGTGCATAATAATCGCAATCCCAATTGTTCACGACTCATTTCCAGGGAAAACATCGCAACAGGCCTATTTTCCTTTACAGCAACATGTTCTGCAATATTCAGAGCAAAGCTCGACTTTCCCATACCAGGTCGGCCCGCAACAACAATAAGCTGTGTAGGTTGAAATCCAGAAAGTTTCTTATCCATAAGCGGAAAACCTGTAGAAACACCCATTAGGCCATCCTTAGATTTTGCAGCCTTACTGATACTCTCATATCCCTCAAGCAAAGCCTGGCGCAAATGGACCAAACTGCGGTCGCTGCTGTCCTGTGCAATTTTATAAATCAGGTCCGAAGCCGTATTCAGTATTTCAGCTGCCGACGCTTCCGACTGATAACCCATTTCCGCAATTTCCGCCGCAGCTGCAATCAATTTGCGCAACCGGCTTTTTTCACGAATAATTTCAATGTAATGGTCAATATTGCGGACCGAAGGAACTGCTTCCGTCAAGTCCGAAAGATAAGATATCTCGTCAGTTGAAAGTGCCGTGCCTTCTCCCATTCTTTCGGAAACAGTCACTAAATCTACAGGTTTATTAATCGCAGCAAGATCTGCCATCGCACGCCAAATACGCCGATGTACCTTTGAATAAAAGTCCTCTTCCTTGAGTTTTTCTGCAGCCGCCAACACGCAATTTTCTGAAAGAAGCATCGCACCCAATACAGATTGCTCAGCTTCCATACTGCTTGGCGGTATACGGCGAATTTCTTCCGGCATGGGCTTATTCCTCTACGTTTAACGCAATAGACGCTTGTACTCCGGCATAGAGCTTAATCACAATCGTATATTTCCCAAGTTCTTTAATTGGGTTAGCCAAAACCACTTTTTTCTTATCAATTTCCATACCCATCTGTTCTCTTAACGCATCAGCAATTTCCGCACTGGTGATTGCTCCAAAAAGCCGTCCGGTGCTGCCGCACTTTGCTTTGATCGTAATTCCTTTGTTCTCCAATTCTTTAGCCAACTGCTGCGCATTCTTTTTTTCTACTGCCTTCTTGTGTGCCGCCGCTTCCTTCTTCACCTGCGCACTGTTCAGATTTTGCGCCGTTGCTTCTTCAGCAAGATTCCGAGGGAAAAGGTAATTCCTTGCATAACCATCACTAACATTTACAATTTCACCTTTTTTACCCTGTCCTTTAACATCGCTCAATAAAATCACTTTCATTGTCGTTTTTCCCTTTCTTTGTCATTTCCTTTTAAAGATAATAAATCGCTTTCTAATGCCAAATAATTGTTCAATTAACCCTATTGCCGTCATTAGGCCCGGAGCTAAAAGCGAAATCACAATGGCAATAGCAACGCGCCCTAGGCGGGAACGTATCTTCAGCATAAGAAAATAGGTAACTACGCTCATCCCTTCAATTTCAAACGCAATTGTCGCAATTGAAAAAAGCATTTGGGCCGGTGTATAAAGCGCAGTGTTGCCTGTCAACATAACAAGATACCCTATCGCCAATGTCAACACCATATATACGCCATGCTGTTTTGGCATACGCCACGCCTCAATCGGCGGCACTTTTACTACTTCTCTCCCCGCTTTTTTCACCATAAGCCGCGAAAGAAAATACTTGCAAATCCCTCCGTAAACAATATAATATACAATTAAAGCGGGCAACAGGCTTTCGATCATTCGTTTCAATAAAATAATATTGCTCTGTGCTGATATATACTGCCATATATCAGCCGTATACATCAATTCATACGCCTGCTGCGCGCTCAATACACCTGACGCCATATCATTGGAAATCAACATGGTAAACAATGTTGCCGCAGTGGCTGGGTCATACTGTGCTCTTTTTAGCAACAGATCAGCCAGGTACTGAGCAACATTTCCTTCCGCTATTTTACTCAACAGCGCCACCGCCGCTCCCGCCACAACAAGCAGTACGCCGCAAGAAAAAACGAGGCTTTCCCATGCTCTTCGTTTCTGTATGATAAGATACCACCCGACAACCACCGGAAGCAGATTCACGCCCAGCATAACCAATGCCATTTCCTCATTCAACGGGAATGTTGTCGCACCACAAAGGATAAAAAAAGCCACCCCAGCCAAATATCCTCTTCGCGCACCGAAAAATATGCACGGCACTGCCAGAAATATTGCCGTAACAAGCGTATACTGTATTAAAAAAAACAGCACAACATATGCAAGTAACGCCAGAATGCACTCCGCTATCCAATTCTTTTTTCCCGTTTGTTCCATATGCTGTCCTTTCTTTTTGCCATTCATGTTATATTGCTTTATTCTATCACAATCCACCAATATTTTAAATATTGGAGAATATCTTTTAGATAAATATCTATAAAATTTGTTTTAAAAAGCGGTTCTGTCAAGAACCGCTTGCCTTTTAATCACAGTAATATGTCATCTCCACCGGATCCGCTTTGCTCATCTCAGCATAGTGCGCAAGAATCAGCTGGCAGAGCAGGTTTTCATCCGGGTCATCCATATCCAGTTCACAAAACTTCACAATCGCAGCGTGTATTCCGTTTTCTTCGATATATCTTTGAATTTCACAAGCCGAGGCATCTTTCGGATTAATAAAATAAAAACCCGCAGCTGCCGCCTTTGCCAAAAAAAACGGAACTTTACCCGCCTTAATGCAGGCAATTGCCGGACCGATTAAACGGTCTTTCCGTGCCAATTTACGCGCGGGATCCGCACCTACGCGAGTCACTTCATCTACACGCACAGCCTGTTGATCCCGACTGCGCCTGCCGCCCTTTCCAAAATGCCGTCCACTGATATTTTCTTCTTTTTCCTCCGGCGTCAGATGATAAACCCGATCATAACCAAAATGCGCCTCTCTTGTCCCCAATTCGGCAGCCAGATAAATATGATCGTCTTTAATCCCCTGATAAGTATATTGATATCCTTTTTGCATAGATAAATTGGCAACAATCGCACCGTTAACATTCCCGCCCCATAATTTATAAGCTAAACGCTCCCTCATTTTGGTGAGCGGACGCAGCGCCACTCCTTCGGGAATCGGCCCTTTAAAAGCCAGCGCATCTACGGGAAGATCCGGCGATTCCGCAACGCAGGAACACAGCGGATCTTTTTCCAGCATATATTCCCTGGGGTTAGCGCCCCATCGAAACGTCAGGGCCATTCCCAGTCCTACCTTCTGTTCAAAATAGTCAATTTCCTGCGGCGTTTCCAAACGTTCCAAAATAAAATCTCTAATTACTTTATCGGCATCAATATAATTTAGGCAAAGAATAATATCTAGCGTCTGCATATTGTTTTCAGCCACTCTTTGCTTAATTGCATCGCCAATCATATGCCCTACTTCCCTAAAGGCTTTGGGATACAGATGCACTGTCGCATAATTGACATGCGCCAATACATTGACTGATTTTTCATATTCGTCAGCCGTACTATACGCTTCAAAATGATCAATTCGGTACTCTATTGGCTGTTCCCGACCCTCAAGATATTTAAATATAGTATAATATCCCTGCGTGCGCAGAGCCTCGGCCTGTTTATAAGAATGGCACAGAAAAATAATTTTATATCCGGCTTCGTAAAACAAATCCGCAATATATCCTTTGCCAATTTTACCTGCGCCGATTAAAGCGACCTCTTTTTTTATCCCCTCCATCTTCTTATATCCTCTCTATTCCGATTCTCCGTCCTTAATCCGAGTTTTAACTAAAAAGCCGTTTGTTCACCAAGGAAAGCAAACCATATTTTTTTCAGTCTGACTTCATTTTTGCATCAAGCAGCTGCTGCTGGTAATCTCGGCTCATTTCAAATATTTTTTTGTAAATTTCGCAAATTTGCGTACCGTATACTCCACCCTGCTGCTTCCTCTGCTGCAAAATTTCCCCTTCTCTTGTGCGATCAAGCACCGGCATTTTCTGCTGCTTTTTATATTCGGCTACTTTTGCCGACAGTGCCATTCTCTCGCACAGCAGGGTTGTCAGTTTCATATCCAAAGTATCAACTTACCGGCGAATCTCCTGTAAATTCATTATTCCCTCCAAAATACTCCGCGGTTCTTCCTCAGTCAAAATCAACATTTGCCATAAGAAATATCCATTGGGTCTTCTTTGCTGATATCCCAATAATGCGCCAAAATTAACTGATATAATAAGTTTTCTTCTTTTTTAGATAAATCCAGTTGGCAATATTTGATTATTGCCTTCTCAATACCATTTTCACGTATGTAGTCTTGTATTTCACAGGCAGCCTTATCAGTTGGATTTTTAAAATAAAATCCCATTGCAGCTCCTCTTGCCAGGAAAAACGGAAGCTTACCCTGACGTACGGCAAGCAATGCAGGGCCGACAAAGCGGTCTTCCCTACCTAATTTGCGAATAGGATCCGCACCTATACGATCAAGTGTATCCAATACTTCCGTATTCACAGCCGCAGGGTCAAAACGTGTTTCTTCATGGTCTTTTCCCAGATAACGTTCTTTTTCCTCAGGTATAACTTTTCCTTCCTGTTCCAACGCACAGACCGCTTCCCTTTCCATCAAAACAGAACATTTATGAATATACGCATCCTGTTCCGATTGATAACCGTAGGTATATCCGCGTTCCTTTCCGAAATACGCCCTTGCACAATGTCCGACATTGCCGCCCCATACTTTATATTTAACCAGTTCTCCTACATTGTGCGCGGGATAAAATTTTACTCCCTCTGGGAGAGGTCCTTTCATCTGGTCAATATCTACAGGAAGATAATCCGTATCCGCACATGAAACGGCAATCGGATCTTCTGCAAGCATATGTTCATCCGGAGTGGGGCCGCTTCCGCGCACCAACCCATAGACAAATCCAATATACTTTTCCATATAAGCCTTTTGTTCCGGCGTATCCAGCTCTTCCATTGCTGCTTTTTTAAAGGACTTATCAGCATTAAGGAAATTCACAACAAAAAACAAATCCAATGTTTGTTCACTGCCATCTTTCATCCGCTTCTTGGTCGCATCGGCAATCAATTTCCCGATTGAAGGAATTGCCCCGGGATACACATGAACTGTTGCATAGTTTGCATGCGACAGTACATCAACGCAAGCATCATATTGTGTCTGCGTGCAATAGGCGTCGTAGTTTTCAATACGAAACTTGGTCCATTCACCGTGACCAAATTCCCGATGCCGCATAAACACGGTATAATACCCTTGTGCATTCATTTTTCGAACCAGTTCATCCGCGTAGTCTAAAAATGTCATTTTATAACCGGCTTTATGGAATATATAAGCCATATAGCCCCGTCCGATCTTTCCGGCGCCAATCAGCACCGCCTCTCTTTTTTGCATAATTCTGCTCCTTTCAATTTCAATCCTCTCAAATGTATTTTATCGTGTCCGCCTATCTATGGCAAGCGTTTCTTAATCCATTACAAAAATGTGGCTCCTTGTTCTCTTTTGCGCCATCCAACCTCTTAGCTGCAATGCTTAATTGCGCTATCTATACTTTTGTTACGCAACTTTCGCCCAAACCAAAACGCACTAAACAAAATTACCGGTATAAAAATCAACGTATACTGCAAGATATCTCTTAATGCCAGTAGTGCTGCTTCACTAATCATACGCCATAACTGATCAAACCCGTATTGATATGTATTAGTGACATAATAAGTTTCTCCGAACACCATAATCGGATACATCAGCGTAAGCGTACGCTTAAGATAAAGAAGCCCTTCCCATAATAAGCTGATCCTGACAGCATTTTGCGGCATTCCCTGCATAAAGAGCTTCCCGTAGGTTTTTTCATATAAATCTTTGCCCCTTTGATAAACCTGCAACCATGAACATAACAATAGCGTTACCGCACCTGCCGTTGCGACAATGGCTGCATACAGCACAACAGCCTTAACTACTTGCTTTGTTTGATTATTCTGCGCAGTTGTATTTTGCACACCGTAAAAGCCGTCTGCCAACGCCTGCATTTGCTGTTCCGCCTCTATATATTGTTGCTCAGTGCAATCTTTACTCATATATAAGGTAAATCCTTTGATTTGGTTTTCAAAATCCAAAGTCTTTGCTGTTTGCTCAGAAATTATCAGCGTCACTCCGTCGTTGAGATCAGAATCCAATACATTATATTCATAATCTAACCATATATCTTCCTCAACCAACTCCGCAATCTCCAATGTCTGTTCTCGGTAAATAAATACATCCTTGCGATCCGCCACCTGATCAGCAGGCACCGTAAACGAGAGCATTGCAAAGCGAACCGTATCGCCTTTTTCAAAAAGATCATTGGTATATTCTTTCCCTGCCTCTATTGAGTCGGCAATCGGCGGACAAATCATTATGCATTTGCCTTGCGCAAGCCCTTGTTCTACATCTAGGTTGGGATATTGTTCCTTCAAGCCTTGTTGCATTTTCTCGTCCAAAACCCATATGGTATATCCTCTCTGCGTTACATTAATTCTCTTGGGAATCACCTCAATGCCCTCTATGCTCTCGCTTCCCGGTATGTTATCCACCCGTTCAATCTGCTGCGCATAAGGGCTGTAACCTTCCGGAAAAACCAGGCATGCTATTTCTCCGCCGTATTCTTTTTCTAAGCGGCTGACACCGGGCAATTCCGCCAGAGCCTCCACCTGTGTTTCATCAAAATATGACCCTTCAAAGATAGAAAAATCCCCATACCGATAGGTATATTTCCCCTCTCGATTATCAATAGAAACGCCCATACTTTGACCATTGCTCTGAACATTTAACCTGTAATTTCCCTGTCGAAGTTCCATCAAGCCGCACAGCAATGCAACAAAAACCAATGAAGTCGCCAAACCAGCCCAAAAAACCGGGCTCCTGTTACTATATTTGCGGCGTTTGGCAAGCGTTGAGCAGAAACTTCCTTTTACCTCTATTGCCACCAAAACTTTTTCGGCATTTCTTTGCGTATAAGTGGCATCTATCAATGGCAAAATACTCTTTTTCGTATATGCCACCACTGCTATCACTGTCACTGCTACCGCAATCATGGAAATACCAAAACTGCTAAATAAAACCCAGGGAAGTCCTGTCAGATATTGGCATAAAAAAAGCAATCCTTCAGATAACAGCTCGCCAAGCGCAATACTGAGTAAAAGCAAAATAAGCAGCCACGTTGCTTCCAGAAGAATAACATCCTTATGCTTCGCGCCTTCAGCATATAAGCGGTTAGCCAGTTGTCGGTAATATTGCATTTGCGGGCTAAGCGCAAAAAATATGGCTGCGGCAACAGCAATAACCGGTGGTAAAATAAGCAAAATACGCTGCATTATGCCAAATATCTTATTTAACCCTCTATTTTGATAGACATTTCTATTTATAAAATAAGTATAACTGTCTTTGCCGATTGTACTGGCTACCCCTTTAAACGCAGTTTCCGGATTTTCCTGTTTATTGAATTGCGATACGCATACCATTGCCTGTATTTCATGTGGAAACGACTCTGCTTCTTGAGCGCATAATATCGCAGAAGGAAGTCGATCCGATGAAGTATCGTAATCATAACTGAGCCAATCTCGACGATAATTGGCACAAAATCCGCAGACCGTATACTGCACCGTTTTCTCATCCACAACAATAGTTATTGTATCGCCAAGATTGAACTCCTCCTCAAATTTATCGCGCCAACTGTTTTCTAAAACGATCTCTCCCGGTTTTTGCGGCATACGGCCTTCAATCATCTGGATTCTGCCAAGTTGCAGAGCTTGCTCATCATAACCGCCTACTTTAACATTTTCGCCTGTTTCTTTCATAAGATATTCGCCGCAAGTATAGATCATCCCTATACGTTCAACAAACATGTTCCCTTCCAGGCTTTCCAGTTCCGCCGAAGAGACATCATAAAAAATCCCGTGAAAAAGTCCGTATTTCTTTGTGTCTTCATCCAACATATAATTGTCGATATTCATAAACAGTGCCGGCATAATGCCCATTAGGCAAAAAGCCATTGCCAGCATGATTATTGTATATAATGCCCGCAGTTTTCTTGCGCGGATAATCGCAAACGCCTGAGTAAGCATTTCTTCCTCCTCAATATTTATTCCTGTACCGTTAGCTCGCCGTCCCGTATCAAATACTTTTTATCTGCATAGTTTAATAAATCGACATCATTGGTCGCCATCACCAAGGTTGTTTCGTATTTTTTGCAAAAGTCCAACATTATCTGCATCCATTCAGCCGTTTGCCGCTCATTTAGCCTGCCCGTTGGCTCATCTGCAAAAACTACTTTTGGCCGATGGATAAAAGCACGAGCAATTGCCACACACTGTTGTTCCCATTCAGAAAGCGATTGCGGGCGTTTTTCCAACATTCCCTTCAACCCAAGTTCATTTACCAATTGTTCAAACCGACTTGCATCCTTATCCCCATTAAAACGAAGAGGCATCAAAATATTATCTTTTACATTAAATTCCGAAACCAGATTATCATGCGAAAAAATTAAACCGAAATCTTGACGATACAGGCTATTTAAATCCAAATCATCATAAACGGAAAAATTTTCATAATATATTTTCCCGTCACTTGGCGGTTCCAATCCCGCCATTAAGTGTAAAAGTGTCGATTTACCTGATCCATCTTTCCCATAAATCACGTTTATCCCCTCGTGAAACTCCATTACCGTCGGGTGTAGCGCATGAATAAGCGTATTTCCCCTTGAATAAATTTTCCCGCAATAATCTAGCCTGATTATACTCATCATTATTTTCCTCCCCTATACCGTTTACGGATACATCGTCAGATTATCTGAATATATTTCCATATACCATGTATATATTTTAGCAATTTACTCATTTACCTGCAAGCAAATAAATTTTTAGCATATATAGGTTTTTTACGTCATTATAAGTTTTTTAAAAATCAAAAAAGGGGCATATGAAGCCCCTTCCTACGCATTAAATTTTTATTGCATATATTTTAAATCTATGGGATCGGCTTTTGCCAAATCGTAATAATTTGCTACAATCAACTGATGTAAAAAATCCTCTTCTTTCTTCTGCAAATCTAATTGGCAATATTTTTCTACAGCCTTTTCAATGCCATTCTTCTTAATATATTCCTGGATCTCACAGGCAGCCTCATCCTGTGGATTGGTAAAATAAAACCCTGCTGCAGCACCCCTAGCCAAAAAGAACGGCACCTTTCCATGCTTCATAGCAAGCAGCGCCGGGCCAATAAACCTGTCGTTACGGCGCAACTTACGGACAGGATCTGCTCCTATGCGATCTAATGTATCTTTATCATTGGTATCTACTGATTTCGGATCAAAACGTTTTGGCTTTGCATTCTTGTTGCTGTCAAGCAGTTCCTGCGGCGCATGATATTCCGTACATATTCCGAATGACGCTTCTCTTTTGGCAAGAGCGTTATTTTTAAAAATATAAGGATTAAGCGCTGCTTCATATAGATAAGTATACCCATACATTTTCCCATAAAAAGCCGATCCACAGTGGCTCATATTCCCGGCCCACACTTTGTAACACAGTCGTGCAGCAAAATTATCCTGCAAATCCATCTCTATCCCCTCAGGAGGGCATCCTTTAAAAGCATCTTTATCCACTGGCCAGTGCGTATTATCCGACATAGATACACACAACGGATCCGTCGACAACATTTCAGGCGTTGGGATTCCACCGTTTCTGAAAATCAGCGTTTCCACAAATCCAACATGTTCCTGCAAAAAATCGCGTTCCTCTTGCGTTTGCAAACGTTCCAGCGCATATTGTTTCAAAATATTTGCCGGATCCTGAAAGTTCACACAGGTCAGAATATCAAGGGGTTCGCTATTGCCCCGTTTCATTCTCAACTTGATTGCATCTCCAAGCATATGCCCAATGGATTCACATGCCCCGGGATAGACATGCACAGTAACATAATTCACTCTTGCAATCGCATCCAGACATTCTTCATATTCGGTTTGCGTACAGTAAATGGCAAATCCGGAAATCGGAAAATGAATCAGATCGTGTTCCTCTTTCCTGCTCATAAACACAGTATAGCTTCCCTGCGCTCTGAGTTTTTTCACCAGATCTTCAGAATACTCCAAAAAAATCAACCGATAGCCAGCCCTATTGAAAAGATCCGCCATATAGCCGCGCCCAATTTTCCCTGCGCCAATCAAAACTATTTCCTTATTTCCCATTTTCTCCTCCTCAATCATTTCAAATCTCTTTTTATTTTATACCTAAAATCGGTTTTTATCAATATCATTTGCCTTTGTTTTACATAGGCAAAAAAAAACGGAGCAGAATGCTCCGTTTTTTATCGATTAAGTGCGATATATTGCGCTTCAATTAATTCCATTAACTGTTTTTCTTGGGGTATTTCCTCACTTAACCCAGAAAATTCTCTTAATACACCAAAAACGCCTTCTTTATTCAACACGTTATGCAGTTGAACACAAGTTACATCTTCCGGATTATCGTAAATCATCGCCAACGCGGCAATAGCCGAGAGAAAATAGGGAATTTTCCCGCCTTTGAGGCAAGCCAGTGCCGGCCCGATTACACGATCGGATTTTGAAAGTTTTCGACGCATATCTGCAACAACACGGGCAAAACCATCATTAGAAGCCGGATTTGCCCAAGTAGGCCAAGGGTCCCGTCCAAAATCACTACTTACCTCTTCATCCGTCAGCCCAAACTCTGCCGCGACGCCATGTATTGCTTCCCGGTTTGCACGGTCTTTTACACATTTTTGGACATACTCATCGTTTGCCGCTTCCCTTACATAAGTATAGCCAAGATAATCACCGTATAAGGAAAGGCCAAAATGCCGCATATTCGTACTCCAGATTTTATAAGTAAACCGTGCCGGCAAGCGATCAAGTAAAACGATGCGCACGCCCGGAGGAACTTCTCCCTTAATTGCCTCCTGATCCGCACTTAATGCAGAACCATATCCTGCTGAGATCGACAGCGGATCCTTTTTCATCATTTCCGGAGTCGGCGCCACGCATAACCTGCCCACCAAAGTCTCAATAATACCCACTTTGTCACGATAATATTCCATTGCCGGGGGCACCAAAAACGGTTCAATACATTGCCTCAACGTCTTTGTTGCCTGCAAAAAATTTACACATAAATAAATATCCAGCGTTTGTTCAGGTTGCTGCTGAGCTCGCAGATTAATTGCCTCTGCTAACATTTTGCCCAAATCGGCACATGCCCCGGGATAAATCGGCAACATGACATAATTAGTATTGCACATTGCTTTTATACATTCTTCCTGCTGAGTAACCGTACAGAAGGCATCATAATTTGAAATGACTACCTCTTCTACGCTTTTCTCATCTTCGCTGCCACGAAAAATAGTATACCTTCCCTGCCGATTAAGTGCCTCTGTCTGTTCAGGATTATGCACCAAAAAGGTCAAATGATATCCGCCCTCTTGAAACAGCTCCGCCAGATATCCTCTGCCTATTTTTCCGGCTCCCGCAATGACAACTTCCCTCTTATTCATCTCAATTTCTCCTTTTCCCATTTCCATTTCATCTCTATTCTTTAGATCATCAGCACCTTTTTGCCGATCTATCTAGTGCAATATATTGATCTTCAATTAATTCTGCCAACTGTTTTTCCAATGGTTCTTTCTCGCTGAGCCCTGAAAATTCTTTAAGCACATTAATAACGCCGCCTTTTTTCAAGAATTCCTGTAATTGTACACAGGTAGGATCCTCATCATTTTGATAATACATCGCCAATGCCGCAATCCGCGCCAGAAAAAAAGGAATTTTACCCCCTTTTAAGCAGGCCAATGCCGGCCCGATCACGCGATCTTCTTTTGACAACTTTCGACGCATATCAGCAACCACTCTTGAAAATCGATCATTTGAAAGGGGATTTGCCCAAGTAGCCCAATGATCCGCACCCAATCGTGTTTCCACTTCTTTATCCGTCATTTTAAATTCGTAGCCTATCCCGCGCACAGCCTCGCGATTAGCCATATCTCTTACACAGCGTTCTACATATGGATCGGCCGTTGCCTCTCTTACATAGGTATAACCAAGATAAGCGCCATAAAGCGCCACCGCAAAATGCCGCATATTGATACTCCATATCTTATAAGTAAATCGCGCGGGCAGGTGATCTCTTACTTCTATCCATGGGCTTTTAGGGAGTTCACCTTTGATCTCTTCTTTATCAATACAAAGCGCTTCTCCATAACCCGCAGAAAGTGAAAGCGGATCTTTTTTCAACATCTCCTCCGTCGGCAAAACGCAAAGGCGATTCACCAACGTTTCGCTAATCCCGACATTCCGGCAAAAAAAGTCATGGCCTCACTCTTTAAATGTGGCAAAATAGATTCCCGCAGCCTTTGCGTCGCTCGCATAAAATTGACACACAAAATTAAATCCATTGGCTCATCCGGTTTTTTCTCCGCCCGATTATTAATCACTTCTGCTAATATCCCACCAAAATCCGCACACGCCAAAGGATAAATCGGCAGCAGAATATACGGTGCATCATACATTGCATCAAAGCACTCTTTTTTTTTGCGTTTGCGTACAATAGACATCATATCCGCAAATATTTACTTCTTCTACACTTTGCTCATCACGACCCGCACGAAAAATCATATATTTCCCCTGTTTACGCAAGGCTTCCGCCTGCTCGGGCCGGTGCATCAAAAAAGTAATATGGTATCCGCCTTCTTGAAATACCTCCGCCAAATAGCCTCTGCCAATTTTTCCTGCCCCAGCAATGACAACTTCTTTTTTCGACATCGTTGTTCTATACGCATCCATTTCATTTCAAATTCATCTTTAGTTTTATTATATAATAAATTTCTGCTCAAATACAGCGCTAAGTTTTGATCTTCTAAAAAGATTTTTTGCACTCGATCCTATTTTCTTAGCAAAAACCGGGCAGATAAACGCTTGCCCGGTAAAATTTTCATTGATTATTCTTTTTTATCTTCCCCATCAATAGGCTGCGGTCCCATCGGAGGTTGTGGACCGAAATCGGGCTGCCGTTCCAGCTCTATTGTCTGTTGCTCAATTATAGTTTCCTGTTGTTCTTCTACCTGCTCTGTCTTCGGCTGTTGCTTTTCTGACTCCGGTTTATTTCCCGGCAAAACCGTTTCTTGCACTTCAGGGTTTTGTTTAGCCTGCTCCTGCTGAGTCGCTTTAGGCGTTGGCATATTTTTGAGTCTTGCCGCCGCTCTTACTCCCATAATCAAATAAAACAAAATCCAAAGATGAAATAAAATATCCAAAACATCTTCGATCATAAAACCGAGATAAATCCAGTAAACAAGTACAATGCAATCCAGTATAAACAAGACCAGCGCCGTTGTCATCCAACCTCTGTGCTTTTTGGATAAAAAGTAACACAAGGCAAACAACACTATGCTCATTAGCGAAATTCCGTAGGCAATCAGCGTATAAGTTGATCCGCCAAGCCAGGCATCCAAATACCAACCGTAGTTAATCACAACCTGGGGAAAAATTGCAGAAAACAAAAAACTCACTTCCGCTTCGGCAATCATCAGCCCCACATTGACCAAAGTCAGTAAAAGCATAGCCAAAAGATTTCCTCTTGCTTGCGCATATTGCGCTTCATATTTTGCTTGTAAATTTGTCTTTTCCATAAAAGCCCTCTCTTTTAGAAACTTTTCTTCAATTATACGAGCCACCTTGTTTTTTGTAAACCTTTCAAATCCCCCTGGCAAGAAATATTTACATATGCTATTATACTTTTGTGTTTTTTATCAAAGTTTGTAAAATAAGGAGGATAATCATCATGGATGCTGATCTGGCTTATATTCTTGCACAGGCAAATGCTCTTCTCGCCATCGACAGTCCTTCCGGCTATACGATGGACGCTGCTGCATATCTCTTAAAAGAATCCGCTCGCCTCAAAATTCCTGCAAGGCAAACACATAAGGGTGGAATTCTTATGGATTTCGGCGGAAGCGACACGAATAATGCCGTTTTACTGGAAGCACATATCGATACGCTGGGTGCCATGGTCGCAGAAATTAAATCCGACGGCCGTTTGCGTTTAAGCCCAATCGGCGGAATGAATGCCAACAACGCCGAAGCCGAAAATTGTCATGTCAAAACGCGTTGGGGAAATTCCTATGAGGGTTGCTTTCAATTATGTAACGCCTCTATCCATGTCAATGCTGACTATAACAAAACTTCCCGTACTTTTGATTCGTGTGAAATGGTATTGGACGAACCCGTAAAAAATGCCGATGACGTCCATGCGCTAGGCATCGATATCGGTGATTATGTTTGTTTTGACCCGCGCACGCGGCTGACAAAAAGCGGATATATGAAGAGTCGTTTTTTGGATGATAAGCTAAGCGCTGCAATTTTGATGGGCTATGGCCGCTACCTCCGCCAATGCGCTCAGATCCCTTCTCGTCATATTTATGCTCATTTTACCGTATTTGAAGAAGTAGGGCATGGCGGCTCTGCTTCGGTTTTAGAAGGCGTAACCGAGGCAATTTCACTGGACATGGGATGTGTGGGCAAAGGCTTAAACTGCACAGAACATCAGGTTTCTATCTGCGTTAAAGATTCCGGCGGTCCATATCATTATGAAGTCACAACCGGTCTTGTCAATGCAGCGAAAAAGGCAGGCATCGACTATGCCTTGGATATTTATCCGTATTACGGTTCGGATGTGGAAGCAACGCTACGCGCCGGCAATGATGTGCGGCATGGCTTAATCGGTCCTGGGGTCTACGCTTCTCACGGTTACGAAAGAAGCCATTTAGACGGTATCTTTAATACTTTCCGCCTGCTTAAGGCATATCTGGGATAAACGCGAGTCCTAAATTTATGTCTAATATATTTATGTAAAAAGGATGATAAAAATGTTCTCTGTAATTAAAAATCATGCCAAAGAAATCTATAAACGCGATAAATGGTATCTTTGGCGGCTTCTTTCCATTGTTATTGCACTATATCTACTTAAAAGCATTGTGCTTGCCCTGTTCAGCTGGCTGCCGCTTGTCACGTACAAACTGCTGGATGCAGCGCTTGCTATTGTTTATATTCCCTTCGGCGTGAGCATTGCGCATATGCTCATTCATGAAGAACATTACGACCATATGCGCATCGATGGCCTTTTTCGCTTTTATCGCAATCCTAAAATTATGCTGCGTTGTATAATTCTTGTTGTCTGTACAAAAGGCATCGTCGTCACTAGCCTGTTTTTGATCGAAGAATTGTTGTTGCACTTTGTGCACCATGAGCTGTTGCACACATTGATTGAAATCTGTATTTTTATTTTTGAAGAAGCACTTATCGCCTACTTCTTTTTAACGCAATATCTATTTATCATGCATGAAGGGCACTCTCTGCGAGATGTTGTCCGCACATCGTATCACGCAATGAAAGGAGATATCTTTCATCATTTATGCTTTGACTTTTCGTTATTTATCTGGTATCTTATCCCAATTGCGTTATGGATGATCGTTTGCGGTTTTATCAGCCTTATGCAAACCGGAGAGTTTTTATTGCCTGCATTATCGCTTCGCGAATTATCAGGCAATCTCTTTTCGGTATTGTATACTATTATCATCACTGTCTTCTACTTTTTCTATACGCCATATACTGCGCTTTGTAAAATTCTCTTTGCTGAGCATGCCTGGGAAGAGGCGCAAAAAGAAGGAAAAGTACATAGCACAAAGCAGTTGCCAAAGCAAAGAAAAGTTGCCTCGATTTAATTTTAGCCGGCTGTAAAAGTTTTTTAAAGCTTATTCCCTTTTTCAAAAAGCGGCGTCTATTTTCTATCTCAAAATAGACGCCGTAAAGGATATAACAATAAATTAATACAGTTTTTCTTTTGGTATTTTATAGTCACTTTTGAGCAACATCATTGCATCTTCCCACCCTGGTTTTTACAATGAAAATTTCTTGGAAAAGCCAATTTCTTGGGAGCCCACTGAATTGTTGCCACAGAATAGATCATATCGTATTTTATCTTACTAAAATTATATATTAGTAATGAAATCCTCAAAAACTTCCGGAGTATTATAATGCGGTCTATATCGGTCAAAATTGTTCAGATATGGCATTAAAAATTTTTCTAAATTTCACCATATCCATAAAATCATGTTTCTCTTTCTCAGTCAATATACCTTTTGTACAAGATCCACCAATAAACGCAAGCGTCTTGCCCTAATTTTATTTTTTTATAAAAATTAAAAATTTTTTCTGTCATGATTTACTGTTTTTTTCAAAATTATAAACATAACATATTTCATCGTCATAGTCATTTTTCCCGCCCAGTTTTTCATATACATGACAGGCTCTCGGATTCCCTCTATCCGTCAAAACAAACATTTCAAAAAAACCGTGACTGCTTATGTATTCCTTGACAAATTTTAACAACCCTGTTCCATAGCCTTGGTTCTGATAATCAGGCAATATACCTATTGAATATAAAAAGTAAGCATGCCTCCCGTCAGGATGGATAATATCATATCCATACGCAAACCCGACAATTTTATTCGTCGCCATTTTGGCAACAAAGCCAATTGTACTCTTATCGGCATAAAACTTTCTGATATTTTGCGCATCCAACCTCATTTGATCGTCAGCTAAAACCTCTCCCATGAAATCTAGATCTTCCTCTTCCAGCAATTTATACTCCATTATTTATCTCCATGCCATCTTCTTTATACGCCTGATATACAGCTTTTTTACAAATGAGCACAATATCCATATCCTGTGCCTTTCTTAGTAAGATACCATAAAAATTTGCAAATTGATGCTGTTCCTCTTTAATTTAATAACCAAATTTATTTAGTAATTTCCACTCCCAGCACAAACATTGCTTCTATAAAAACAACTATTTTTTTATTTGTATTCTATCAAAAAACGATCACGTTTACAATTTTATCGTTGGCCTACAGTTAAACCATTTATGACAATAATGGATATTTAACCTGATCGTTATAGATGGCTTTTGATAAAAAAACATCAAAATATCATAACTTTACCGCAACATTCTTATAAAAACTTAGTCAAGGCCAAAAACAATAAAACACAGAGAAAATAAAAAACCACGATACAACAATATCGCGGTTTTGGTGTGCCTGGAGGGGCTCGAACCCCCGACCTCTTGATTCGTAGTCAAGCACTCTATCCAACTGAGCTACAGACACATTCATATTTTTTATAGCAAAACTAACTATATCACGTTTCATTTTTGATGTCAAACATTTTCTCGCCCAACCTTATTCTTCAGCGTGATAAATCATTCCGAGACGGTCAAGCGCATCGCAGATCCGTGCAAAAATTGATTTGTCTGCACACCGAATATGATGCAAGTGCACACCACCGGTCAAGTCGCTTAACAAGGCGGCCTCTTTACTTTTCAATGCTTCAATAAATTGTTCCACTTCATAATTTGTCCTGATATTTAAAGGCGCTGAAATTTGCCCATATAGAGGATGTGAAACAATCACATCCATTACTTCCCCTCCATAATAGACAATCGTCTTTAACTCTAATTCTGTTTGTTCCGGCGCATGTGTACATGCAGCAAGATAAATCTCCTGTGAAGAAGCATTTTCTCTTTCCAAAAGATATCCACGCGGCGTTGACAATATTTTTTCTCCCGCCGCCCTCAGCAATGCGATATCGCCAACAATAATTTGCCGACTTACTCCTAATCTTTTTGCAAAAACGGAAGCGCTTATCGGCGCTTCACTTTTTTGCAACTTTTCTTTTATATATTTCTTTCTCTTTTCCGCCCCAAAAAAACTTTTTTCCATTATTGACTTACACCCGTACGGACTTCACACCAAATGTTTTTTTCAACGGTTGCCATACCAAATAAGCTATAGCAAAATCCACCATACTATGTACGATAGTCCCCACGCCGACCAACAAAATCACAGCGACAAAAAAGCCATTTGCATATTGTGAAGGATCCGCAATGTAGAAAGGTAATACAACCAATACTTCACACACCGCGTGAATGAGCGCCAACGCAGCCGAAAGCAAAATACTCTTTTTTACCGAAGAAAGAATTTCCGGTTTCTTCTGAATCCAAAAAGCACCGACCGTCGCAAAAACCACATGCGTTAAAGCCCTTAACACAACTTCAATAGGGAATCCGCCAATGAGGAACCCAAGCGTTGTCCCAAGTGCTACGGAAATTCCTACAGCCGGCGAAATAAACATAGCAATAAATACCGCCACGTGGCTGGCAACAGTAAAAGACGCCGGAGGAATCACAATTTTCAGCGGGGAGAACATCGGGATAATAATACCCACTGCGCAAAGTAACCCTGCCATTACAATTTTTAAAATGGCACTATGCATGTTTTTTTGATTCATGATATCTATACACTCCTAAAAAATGATTAACAAATTACTTTACAGGTGTCTTGACATATTTATTATAGCAAAAGAAGCCGGTTTGTAAAGTTTTTTATAAAAAAACTCATAACTTTTTTAGATAAGCACATACTATTTTTGCCATTAAATTTTAGTTTAAAAGGAGATGATCATATTCATGTCAACATTAAAAGGTAGTAGAACCGAGGCCAATTTAGCCATAGCTTTTGCAGGAGAGGCACAGGCTGCAACCAAGTATTCCTATTATGCATCTCAAGCACGCCAAGAAGGGCATATAGAAATCAGCAACATTTTTTCCGAAACAGCAGCCAATGAACATGCTCATGGAAAAATATGGTTTAAGCTTTTGCATAACAATGAAATTCCGCAAACCAAAACAAACCTGATAGATGCAGCAGAAGGCGAACATTATGAGCGCGCGGAAATGTACCTTAACTTTGCTAAAGAAGCGGATGAAGAAGGTTTCACTTCCATCGCTGCATTATTCCGTATGGTCGCGCAAATTGAACATCGCCATGAATTGCGTTTCCTCGGAGTACATTCAGATGTGGAAAATCAGGCACTTTATCAAAATGAAAGCGAAGTCTATTGGATATGCATAAATTGCGGCTATGTATGTCATGCAAAAAAAGCGCCCGCAATCTGCCCCGTATGTGCGCATCCCCAAGGCTTTTTTCGCCAAACAAATGAAGAACTTCCCCCTAAATGCGATTGACTTGCCGGTTATTCCGCATTATAATTCTCAATGAACTGATTGATTAAATCATAGGAGGTTATAATGAGCGAAAATTGCAATGGTAATTGTTCCTCTTGTTCTGTCGATTGTGAAAACAGGCAACAGGAAAGCATGATAGCTCCCTTAAATGAATATAGCCGCGTCGGAAAAGTGATCGGCGTGGTGAGCGGCAAAGGTGGCGTCGGAAAATCCGCAGTTACTGCAATGCTTGCCACATTAATGTCCCGTAAAGGGTATCGTTGCGCCGTACTTGATGCGGACCTTACCGGCCCTTCTATCCCCAAGATTTTTGGCGTGCATAGCACAGTTGCCAGTGAGGATGGCGAACATTTACTTCCCGCCAAAACAAAAGGCGGTATTGAGTTGATGTCAATTAATCTTTTGCTGCAAAGTGAGGATTCTCCTGTTATCTGGCGCGGGCCGATTATTTCCGGTGTAATCAAGCAATTTTGGAGCGATGTGATTTGGAATGATATCGATTATATGTTCGTTGATATGCCTCCGGGTACAGGCGATGTTTCCTTGACCGTTTTTCAATCTTTACCGATAGATGGTATTGTCATGGTCACTACGCCGCAAAGCCTTGTCGGCATGATTGTCAAAAAATCGTTGAATATGGCGCGAATGATGAATATTCCCGTTCTGGGGTTAATTGAAAATATGAGTTATATTACCTGTCCGGATTGTGGAAAGCGCATTGATTTATTTGGGCAGCAATCTTTAGAACAAGAAACCGCCGATTTAAATCTTCAGATTCTTGGTCGCCTGCCAATGGATCCTGCCCTGCCCGCATTGGCTGATACAGGGAAAATGGAAGAATTTCAGGGTGACTGGCTAGATAATGCGGCAAAAATCATTGAAGAACTTTAAAAAAAGCCCTTGCAAGGGCTTTTTTTTCATGCTATAATATCTGACGCATCCTTGCGCCCATCAGCGGGCGCCTGAAGAGTCCATAAGGAGGTGAACACCATGAATAACTACGAATTGTTGTACATCGTAAAAGCAGATATGGAAGAAGAAGCAAGAACTTCTCTAATTTCCAAATTTGCCGATCTTATTGTCAGCAATGGCGGCGAGATTGTTGAAACAGATGAATGGGGCAAGAAAAAGTTTGCTTATCCCATTAATTATGTCAATGATGGTTATTATGTATTGGTTAATTTCAAAGCGCAGCCTTCGCTGATTGCGGAGCTCGAAAGAAATTTCCGCATTACAGAAGATACCATTCGCTTCATGATCGTCAAAAAAGACTGAGCTTAGAAAAGAGAGGTCTCTATGAATAAGGCTTTTATTGTAGGAAGGCTTACCAGGCCGCCGGAAGCGCGGACAACGCCCAATGGCGTTAGCGTCACCACTTTTTCCGTTGCAGTAACACGCCGGATGAACCGCGAAGAAGCTGATTTTCTTAATATCGTCACCTGGAGAGGTTTGGCCGATAATTGTGCAAAATATTTAGTCCAGGGTCAGCAAGTAGCAGTTGTGGGCGAGATACGGACGAGAAGCTACGAAGCAAAAGATGGCTCTCGTCGTTATGTTACGGAAATTCAGGCAGATGATGTGGAATTTTTAGGAAAGCCTGCTTCCGGCGGAAATACGCAAAGTTATTCCGGTACCGGCAGCTATACTGCACCTGCCCAGGCAAAAAAATCGCCTGAAAGTCATCATGAAGAAGATGATCTGTTCGCATCGGAAATGGGCGATATCCTGGTAGATGATGAGGAATTACCGTTCTAATATCTTGTTTAATAAATAAAGGAGAAAAACTATGGAAGAAAGAGCGCAGAGACGTCCGAAAATCAGACGGATTAGAAAGAAATTTTGCGCATTTTGTGCCGAAAAAGCAAACGGCATTGATTATAAAGATGTAGCAAAGCTCAGAAAGTTTATCTCTGAAAGCGGAAAAATCGCGCCCAGAAGAGCGACCGGTGTTTGCGCAAAACATCAGAGAGAACTGGCTGTTGCAATTAAAAGAGCAAGAGTAATGGCTCTACTCCCTTACATTGCCGAATAAATGCAAATATAAAAATCGGGCGGATATTTTCCGCCCTTTTTTTCTTTTCTCTTTCGTAGTATAATAGTTTCGGAGATTTGAAGTGGTTTGACCATAATTTTTAAGAAGGGATATAAAAAGAATATGACTACAGAAAAACAACTTGTCCAGATCGGAGCCGGAAAAATCGGTAGAGGATATATTGCCGATCTATTTAAAGAAGCCGGATACCAGATTACATTTATCGATTATTCTTTAGAGTTGGTTAATGCGATGAATGCACAAGGTTATTATACCATCTTTAAGCATCATGCCAACGGAACTTATTCTAAAGTAATTATTCAAGACTATCTTGCCTATTGTACACAGACGCAGGAAGAAAAATGTATTGCCTCTATTGCCGATGCAAAATATGTTTCGATTAACATTTTCCCCGGTGCCGTCGATTCCATTTCAAAAATGTTGGCGTCAGCAATCGAGTTGCGTTTGCATAAAGGCAACCAAACACCTCTTGATTGTCTTATTGGCGTTAACTTTTTGTTTGCTTCAAAACTGTTCCACGAAGCAATTTTGCGTTATCTTACGACCTCCGAGGCCAAAAAGTTTCTCGAGGAGAACGTTGCGCTTATTGAATGCCTTGTTCATCGCAACAGCGCCTTCCCTACGGATGAGATGCTTAAAGAGGATAAGCTAGCATGCAACACCGGAGACACTCCTTATATGACTGTAGACAATATCTTTAAAAACGGTCTGCCCGAAGGAGTCAATCTACACGCGCAGGACAATGTGCCAGCCTGGATGATTCACAAAATCTGGGTAGCAAATATGTCTCATAGTCTTTCCGGTTATTTTGGGAAAAAAGTCGGGTATACTTATATTGGTGAATGTCATGATGATCCATATATTATGCGTTGTGTTATTTTGGCAAAAAGAGAAGCGATTTTTGCCATGCACGAAGCTTATGGTATGAGCTATGAAGCCATGGAAGAACATGACCCCGTAGAAAAGCAGAAAGAACATTACCTTGACCATGTTGCAAATTCCGTTGATAAAGATACTATTGACCGTGTCTGCGGAGACTTGACCAGAAAACTGGCAAAGGGAGACCGTCTGATCGGCCCGGCTCTTGCTTGCATACAGCACGGTCGTATTCCCTATTTTCTTTGCAGAGGCGCAGCAATGGCATTATACTTCTATAACCCGGAAGATAAAACAACTGTAGAAGTGCAACAATATATTCGGGAACACGGCGTAGAAAAGGCAATCCAAGTTTATTGCGGCTTGAATAATGAAGATCCTGCGGAAAGAACTCTTGCGCAGCTGATTACCGGTATTTATTACGAGCTTGGCGAGCAATATCCGTTTGACATCTGTTATTAAATCTTGTTCTTAAAAAGCATCTTAAAATAAGATGCTTTTTACATTTAACAAAAAAACGATACTTGACCTATAGTATACTTTAGATGTTAAAATACGTTTTGTATGTTACTAAGTTATTTACTAGATTATGGGAGGACTTATGGAAAAATCAAAAGTTTATTATGCAAATATGCGCGTAAGTGGCAGCGATAATTTGTTAAAAAAGCTGAAACGGCTGATCATGGCTGCCGGCATAAATACGATCGATTTTAAAAACAAATATGCCGCAATAAAAATTCATTTTGGCGAACCTGGTAATCTCTCCTATTTGCGCCCAAACTATTCCAAAGTTTTAGTTGACACCGTAAAAGAATTGGGCGGAAAGGCTTTTTTAACCGACAGCAACACTTTATACGTAGGTGGTCGGAAAAATGCACTTGATCATTTGGATGCTGCTTATCAGAATGGATTTAATCCTTTTGTCACCGGTTGTCATGTATTGATTGCTGACGGACTGAAAGGAACAGACGAAGCACTGATCCCCGTCAAAAACGGCGAATATGTAAAAGAAGCTAAAATTGGCCGCGCAATTGCTGATGCAGATGTCATTATTTCTTTTGCTCACTTTAAAATGCATGAATTAACAGGCATGGGCGGTGCATTAAAAAATATCGGAATGGGTTCGGGTTCACGGGCAGGTAAAATGGAAATGCATTCTAACGGAAAACCAAATGTCGACCATGCACTTTGCGTAGGCTGCGGCGCATGTCAACGTAACTGCGCCCATAATGCCATTACTCTGGAAAATCATAAAGCAACAATTCATCATGAAATTTGCGCTGGATGCGGAAGATGCATTGGAATCTGTCCATTTGATGCCATTGCTGCCGGAGAAGATGATGCTTATGATATGGTCAACTATAAAATTGCGGAGTATACGCAAGCAGTTATTCAAGACAAACCCAGTTTTCATATCAATTTTGTTGTAGACGTTTCTCCTCATTGCGACTGTCACAGCAAAAATGATGCTCCTGTTGTGCCCGATGTAGGTATGTTTGCATCTCTTGATCCGGTTGCCCTAGATAAAGCCTGCGCCGATGCTGTTAATGCGCAACCCGCATTGCCAGGTAGTGCGCTTGACGGTTTGCCTGATGACGGCGACCATTTTAAAGCCGTACATCCCGAAACTAATTGGATCTCCTGCCTGGAGCATGCACAAAAAATGGGGATGGGAACAATGGACTATGAATTAATTACCGTAAAATAAGTAAAGAGAGCCTTTAAGAGGCTCTCTTTATTGTTAAAAAACATATTAATCCTCTTAAAAACGCCGCCAGAATTGATTAAACGGCGAGAATGTGGAAAAAGAACCGATTCTCTCATATAACATATTTCCTGTTTGCTCGCATTTACTCTAAATTCCGTTTATTTTCTTTGCATTTTTAGCTATTAATCTGCTATAATAAATCCAATATACTTATTAACCAAATAAAGGGGGAATTTTTGTTGGACAATAGTCCTATATGGCGACAGTTGCTGCTTCAGGCAGCGCTTATTTTACTTAATGCTTTTTTTGCCGCAACGGAAATTGCTGTTCTTTCGCTTAACGAAAATAAAGTGCGTAAGCAATCCGAAGAAGAAGGCAATAAAAGAGCCGGAAAGCTTCTTAAAATCATTGAACAGCCCACAACTTTCCTATCTACAATTCAGGTAGGCATTACATTGGCAGGCTTTTTGGGATCTGCTTTTGCAGCAGATAACTTTGCAAGTCTGCTTACCGATTGGCTGGTTAACGATATTGGCCTTACCGGTATTTCCGCCAGTGCGTTAAATACAATTTCTGTTATTATTATTACGCTGATCTTATCTTACTTTACGCTGGTGCTAGGCGAATTGGTTCCAAAACGGATTGCTATGCAAAAACCCGATTTTGTTGTCAAGATTTCTCTTGGCGTTGTTCGTTTTTTAACGGTTGCACTGCGTCCAGTCACTTGGCTACTTTCAATTTCTACGAATGCTGTTCTGCGTCTTTTTGGAATTGATCCAAATAAGGAAACAGAAGAAGTTTCAGAAGAGGAAATTCGCATGATGGTAGATATCGGTGAAGAAAGTGGTACTATCGAATCCGGCGAAAAGGAAATGATTGAAAATATTTTTGAGTTTAATAATACCACAGCCGAGGATGTCATGGTGCATCGTACGGATATGGAAATTATTTGGCTCGACGATACACCCGAGCAAATTCTTGCACGTATCGAAGAAACTGGCCTTTCGCGATTCCCTGTTTGCAATGAGGATATTGATGATGTTGTTGGTTTATTGGCAACGAGAGACTATTTGCTTAATAACCAGCTGGAATCTCCAAAACCCTTAAAGGAAATATTACGTGCACCTTATTTTGTTCCGGAATCTATTCATACGGATATTCTTTTCCGTAAAATGCAGGAAATGAAAACACATATGGCTATTGTCGTGGATGAATATGGCGGTACCAGCGGACTTGTTACAATGGAAGATTTGCTTGAATGTATTGTCGGCAATATTTATGACGAATTTGATCCTCAAGAAGAGCAGGAAATTACACAGTTAGGAAATAACCTTTGGAAAATTGCCGGCGGTGCTGATTTAGAAGAAATTGCCGAAACACTTTCCATTACTTTGCCGGAGAATGAAGAATATGATACTTTAGGTGGATTAATTCTGGATCATCTTAATGCCATTCCCGAAGACGGAAGTACGCTTTCCCTGGATTTGTTTGGGATGCACATTGATATCCTGGAAATTCGGGACCGTCGTATTGAATGGACACAGGTTTCTTTGTTACCTAAACAGGAAGAAGTTGCCCCTGTTCCGGAAAAAGAATAATATAAAAAGCGTAAACAACATGTTTACGCTTTTTTTCTTGACTTTTTTTAAAAAATGCTATACTGTGTAGTTAATTGATTGATTCGGTAGGTGAGGCTACCTTGGGGATATGGGTCGGTGCCGTTAAATGATGGAGACAACACGCCGCGGTCAGCAACCATTGTCGTAAAGGCATAGGTTAATCCGATTTCACGCCCCATGATGCTAAAGCTTGTACGGCAATTCCCTTTATTACAGAGAAATGTTTGCAACTTTTTAGAAAACTTTTATGCGCAGCCTGCCAGGTTGTGCATTTTTTATGTTTAAAGGAGGTGAGCAAAATGGATCACCGTTGTTGTCTATTAATTTACAAAAATAACGATGATGATGCTTCTCGATCGGGAATTCGACTACGCATAACATTTTGCTCGTCAAAATAATTCCAGATCATTATTTTCATCATCCTGTTCATATTTTGATTTCTATGAGCCAAACTATATGTGAAAGGAATGGTCATGATGAAAAAAATTTTTTCTTTTCTTTCCCGCTCTTCAACAAGAGATTTTTCAATGACAAATACCTGTGAAAATGATTTGCGCAATATTGCCTCAATTCCTTCTCAAGAAGTTCTGCGCAAAGTTGCATCTGATTGCTTTGGGCTTAGTACAGAACAAGCCTCTCTCCGTCTGGAAAAAGACGGCCCTAATATCATTCGTACCGGGAAGACACACGGTCCTTTGTTTCGCTTTATGCAATCTGTAATTAACCCTTTTAATATTGTTTTGTTGCTTGTCGCTGCAATTACTTTTATTACAGATGTTATCCTTTCTCGCCATCCGGACTATCTGACTTCTGGTGTAATTTTTACCCTAATTTTAGTTTCATCACTTATTTCCTTTATCCAAGGAGAAAAATCGCATCAGGCCGCTTCTCAACTTTCTTCCATGATCTCAAATAAGACTTCGATCTTGCGTGACGGCGCATTTAAAGAAATTGATGTTGAAGATGTCGTACAAGGAGATATCGTACGCCTTTCTGCCGGAGATATGTTGCCCGGGGATATTCTTTTTTTAACCGCAAAAGATGCATTCGTCGCTCAATCTGCGCTCACCGGCGAATCCGCACCTGTAGAAAAATTTGCTACACTTCAAGAGGATCCATCCCATCTTTCACTTACCGATTATCAAAATCTGGGGTTTATGGGATCAGACATGGTAAGCGGAAGCGCAATTGGCCTGGTTGTCGCTACTGGAAATAAAACTTATATAGGTTCAATGGCAAAATCACTGTCTAACAAGCGGGCAAAAAACAGTTTTGAACAGGGCGTTGATTCAGTCAGCCGTTTATTGCTTAGTTTTACTTTAATTATGGTCCCAATTATTTTTTTGATCAATGGTTTTGCGAAAGGCGATTGGGGAAATTCTTTTTTATTTGCCGTTACAATGGCCGTAGGCTTGACGCCTGAAATGTTGCCGGTCATAATGACTTCGACTCTTGCGCGCGGAGCGCTTAGCATGTCGCGCCATAAGGTTATTGTAAAAAACCTTTCTTCGATACAATCTTTTGGTGAGATGAATATTCTTTGTACCGATAAAACAGGGACGCTTACCGAAGATAAAGTCGTTTTGGAAAAATATATGAATATGAACGGTCAAGAAGATTTGCGTATATTGCGCCATGCATTCCTTAACAGCTATTTTCAAACCGGCCTTAAAAACCTCATTGATCTGGCTATTTTGCAGCGTGCTCAACATGAATGTCTGTATGAGCTAAAAGAAAAATATCATCATGTTGATGAAATTCCTTTTGATTTTTCTCGCCGCAGGATGAGTGTCGTATTGGAAGATGATGCTGGAAAACGTCAGCTAATTACCAAAGGCGCTGTAGAAGAAATTCTTTCTATCTGCAGTTACGGCGAACTAGACGGACAGATTATTCCTTTGGACGCAGAATTTAAAAAAAGAGCAATCTCTCTGTATGAAGAACATAATTTTGAAGGATTGCGTATGTTGGCTGTAGCTCAAAAAAATATTTCACACACCGATACTTCGTTTAATACCGAAGATGAACAGGATATGGTTCTTATGGGATTCATCGGTTTTTTAGATCCGCCTAAAGAAAGCGCCCTTAAGGCAATCTCTGCGCTTCATCAATATGGTGTAGATGTTGTTGTTCTAACAGGTGACAGCGAAGGCGTTGCCGTAAAAGTATGTGAAAAAGTAGGTATTCCTACGCAGTATCGCTTAAACGGCGCAGATATTTCCCGCATGGACGATGCTCAGTTACAGCAGGCCATTCAAACATGCCGCCTTTTTTCAAAACTTTCACCCGATCAAAAAGAGCGGGTCGTCCGCGCTTATCGTGCTATCGGACATACCGTTGGCTATATGGGGGACGGTATTAATGACACCCTGGCCATGCGCGCAGCAGATATTGGTATCTCAGTAGATAGCGCTGTAGATATTGCCAAGGAAACAGCCGATATTATTCTGATGGAAAAAGATCTTATGGTCCTTGAACAAGGTGTATTAGAAGGCAGAAAAACTTTTGGAAATATTATGAAATATATTAAAATGGCCGCAAGCGGTAATTTGGGCAATATGATTTCCGTTGTTTTTGCCAGTATTTTCCTTCCCTTCCTGCCTTTGCTTCCCGTACAAATACTGGCTCAAAACCTGCTATGTGATTTGGCGCAGATGGGATTACCTTTTGATCACGTAGATCATTCCTATATTTCGCATCCGCACCGCTGGGATACATCGGATATCCGGCGATTTATGCTTATTACCGGTCCGCTCTCCTCATTGTTTGATATTCTATGTTACCTGGTATTATGGCATTTATTTAAAGCTGATGACCTTTCTGCATCTTCATTGTTCCAGTGCGGTGTGTTTGCTTATGGAACAATCTCTCAGCTGGTTACAGTACATATTTTACGTACTGAAGGCCGCCCGTTTATTGATAGTCGACCCGCGCCGACGTTACTTATTAGTACAATTGTATTTACACTTTTTACCGGTATTTTCTGCCTGAGTTCTGCAGCCAAAGCATTGGATATGACAGCAATACCCTTATCTTTTTTGCCTTGGCTCTTGCTCATCCTCGCAGCCTACTGTCTGGCCTTGCAGTTACTTAAACGCATATACATCAAAAAATTCGGGCACTGGCTTTAAAAAGCCACTATGTTTAATCAAAGAAACACCGTAATTTATCATTACGGTGTTTCTTTATCTAACGGATATGATCTAATCTTTTTTCGGCACACTTCTTATTTCTCATCGAAAAATTAAAATTAATGCTATAATCGCGCGATAAATCTCCTTTACTTATATATCCGCAAATTCTATCAGATAATCAAAGAACTTACTTTCTTATGCATAATAATAACTATCGTTCAATTAAAACCATCTTTTTCAATGCTTATATCCAAAAATCAGCGATCTTTTCACCAGCCATTGTCTTAATCGTAAAACATCCCTCTTCATACAACATATAGCTATTGACATTATCTTCTTTAGGAATGGAAACCGAGCCCGGATTAATATAAATATGATCGGGGTTCCTTTGAAGAGCCTGTACATGTGTATGCCCATGAATAAGTATATCTCCTTCTTTCATCGGCGGTAAGTTTGCCGAATGATAAATATGTCCGTGTGTCAAATAAGCTAATTTTTCCCCAAGATAAAGAACCGCATAATCTGCCATAATCGGGAATTGCAGAACCATTTGATCAACTTCACTATCGCAATTTCCTCTTACACAAAGAATTTCTTTGTGCATTGCATTGAGAAGTTCTGCTACTTTTGCAGGATGGTATTCTTTAGGCAATGCATTTCTGGGTCCATGATAAAGGATGTCCCCAAGCAAAATCAGCCTGTCCGCTCTTTCTTTTTGATATTGTTCAATTAGTTTCGTGCAATAGTATGCCGATCCATGAATATCCGAAGCAAACACCAGTTTCATGATATAAGTTTCCTTCCTTGCTTTATTCTCGTCTGCACTTTACTGCAGCTCGCGTTCCAATTTCGAAATGGAAAAATCCATACGAGCTAATGTTTCTTCCTTACCCAACAATTCCGCTATTTCCGTTGCTCCACCGGGAGTAACCGCCGTTCCCGTAATCGCAATACGTACCGGCCATAATACTCGTCCACTTTTCACTTCAGCCTCTTGTGCCACTTCTAATAATGCAGAATATAGTGCATCGTTTGTGAAATCTTCTAAAGATGCCATCTTTTGCCTTGCTGCAATTAGAATATTCAGCGAATTCTCCGGCGTCGTTTTCATTTTTTTATGCGAATATAAATCGATACTATACTCCGGTAATGCATTAACAAAAGAAATCTTTTCCCCAATTTGTACCAATGTTTCCAGTCGCGGTTGAATCAATGTCGCTAATTTTTTTAAATCGACATGAGAAGTGAGCGATTGTTCAAAATAGGGGCGCGCACGTTCAATAAAAGCTTCCAGCGACAATGCACGAATATATTCTCCGTTCATCCAGGTCAGTTTTTCTATATCAAAAATTGCAGAAGATTTACTCAATCCTTCGAGCGTAAAAACCTCCGCTAATTCATTTAAAGAATAGATCTCCCTCTCTCCACCCGGATTCCAGCCAAGAAGCGCAATGTAATTTAAGATTGCTTCTTTCAGATACCCTTTCTGAATTAAATCTTCATAAGATGCGTCCCCATTCCGCTTGGAGAGTTTTTTATGTTTGTCTTTCATGACCGGCGGCAGATGGATATAGACTGGTCTCTGCCAACCAAGCGCATCATAGAGAAGATTATATTTTGGTGTTGAAGAAAGATATTCCATTCCACGAATGACATGCGTAATCTCCATCAAATGGTCGTCAATGACATTAGCTAGATTATATGTCGGCCAGCCATCCGATTTTAAGAGAATATTGTCCTCCATATCCGACATAGGAACCGAAATTTTTCCGTAAACCATATCTTCATAAGATGCTTCTCCCTGTGTGGGAATATTCTGACGGATTACATATTCTTCTCCTGCCGCAATTTTTCTTTGCACCTCTTCTTTAGAAAGGCTCATACAATGTTTATCATATTTAAACACTTTCCCCTCTGCAGCTGCCTGTTCACGCAAATGATCCAAACGCTCTTTTGTACAAAAGCAATAATATGCAGCTCCTTTTTCTACCAATAACCTCGCATACTTGCCATAAATCTCCTTGCGCTCACTCTGCACATAAGGGCCATACTCTCCTCCGATATCCGGGCCTTCGTCATAGTTAAGCCCGGTATCTTTTAAGGTCCTGAAAATAACATTTCCTGCCTCTTCCACCAATCGGTTGCGATCGGTATCCTCAATGCGCAGGATAAACTTACCGTTATTATGGCGAGCAAACAGCCATGCGTACAGCGCTGTACGCAAATTACCAATATGCATATAGCCTGTTGGGCTCGGCGCAAACCTTGTTCTTACTTTCATTTTATTCTCCGCCTTCAGAAAACAATTATTTTATGATTTTTTTAAAGGAATCTCTCAATCCGGTTGTCATGTTCATCACAATATGCTCGGGTGAAAAATCTTTACTGTCTGCGCAAAAATATCCTTTACGCAACAGCTGGAATTTATCTCCCGGCTTTGCATTTTTTATTTCCGGCTCAATAAAGCCATACATCACTTTCTTAGAATCATCCGACAACCGATCGGCCAAGTCCCCTTCTTTGCTGTCATCCATCAACGGCCCATAAATCCGATATTCCGCAGGAAGCGCCGTGTTTGCATCAGCCCAATGCAATGTTCCTTTTACCTTTCTTCCCGCATTAACATCTCCTGATTTGGAAAGAGGATCATATGTGCAGATAATAGCCGAAATATTGCCGTCTACGTCCTTTTCCACTCGTTCACATTTAATAATATAAGCGTTCTTTAACCGCACTTCACCTCCGACATATAAACGGAAATATTTTTTATTTGGCGCTATCTCCATAAAATCCTCCCGTTCAATATATAAATTTCTAGAAAAACTTATTGGATGTTTGTGCTCACTACCCGGCATATCTTCCGCCATAAATACTTCCGTTTTTCCTTCCGGATAATTTTCAATTACCAGCTTTACCGGATCAATAACACCCATCAGCCGGGGCGCACGCATATTCAGGTCTTCACGGACACAATGTTCCAACACACCGGCGTCAACTGTTGAATCTGCCTTGGCTACACCTGCGCGGGAAAGGAAATCCTTAATTGCTTCCGGCGTATAACCTCTTCTTCTCATCCCACAAAGCGTAGGCATCCGAGGATCATCCCATCCATCTACATATCCCTTTTCCACCAACATCCGTAAATACCGTTTGCTCATAATGGTATCTGTAATATTAAGTCGAGCAAATTCGATCTGACGCGGTTTATGTTCAAACTCGCACTGCTCTACAACCCAGTTATATAGCGGACGATGCGCCTCATATTCCAAAGAACAAAGTGAATGTGTAATTCCTTCAATGGCGTCCTGTATCGGATGAGCAAAATCATACATCGGATAAATACACCATTTATTTCCTGTCTGATGATGTGACATATGCAATATACGGTAAAGCGCCGGATCTCTCATATTCATATTTGGCGAAGACATATCAATCTTTGCGCGAAGCGTTCTGCTACCATCTGGGAACTCTCCATTCTTCATCCGAACAAACAGAGAAAGATTTTCTTCTACGCTTCTGTTGCGATAAGGGCTGTTTTTTCCCGGTTCGGTCAATGTTCCCCTATACTCGCGCATCTCTTCTTTTGAAAGATCATCTACATAAGCTACGCCCTTTTTAATCAATTTAATGGCAAGCGCATAACACTCATCAAAATACGACGATCCATAACAAAGCTTATCCCACTCATAACCCAGCCAATGGATATCTTCCATAATCGCATCAACAAACTCTTCATCTTCTTTAGCTGGATTGGTATCGTCAAACCGTAAATTACAGCTGCCTCCATATTTTTCAGCTGTGCTAAAATCAATCCACAATGCTTTAGCATGGCCAATATGCAAGTACCCGTTTGGTTCGGGCGGAAATCTGGTTTTAACTGTTTGGGTTTTCCCTTCCGCCAAATCCTGCTCAATTAACTCCTGAATAAAGTTATCTGGCCTGTTTTCTACTGACTCGGTCTGTGCATTATTTAATATTTCGCTCATGCTTAAGCTCCTTTCAGTTTTATTCGTTATCTTATTATACGCCTTTTTTTGCAACCACAAACAGTTTCCGTTTTATTGTGCATAAAAATCAGGTCATATTTTCTTTTTATATCATACCGTATACAACGGCTTTTTTCAAATCCTAATCCTTTTTCCCATACATCATTTTTACCCCGCATTCATATCTAAATTGATAACCGAGGTTTGCTTTTTCCTGTAACAATAAATTAAATGGACAACAAGAGCACCTAAAAGTGCCGCCGCAACAACAACAATATACGAAATAGCCACATTAAAAATATCCGATACCATTCCCATCAACGGACTTAATAAAAAGCCGCCGACTCCGGCTCCTACCATAATTAATGTTGTTATTCGACCCGAATTTCGAGGGAAACATGTAATTGCCAGGCTCATCATTGTCGGCCAGCAAGGGCCGGCAAGAAGCCCAAATAGCGCACACCATAATATAGCTACTCCTTTAATGGGAAATAACACCATAAGAAGCCCTGTAATTGCTGCACCCAACGTACCTACGAACATTACTTTTTCTTTATTGCCACGTAAACGACTAGATATCATACGGCTGACAACCATCATTAACCCCATAACCGAAATAGAAATGCTTGCGCCTATTTTATCTCCTGCAACTTCGGTAAAATAAGTTGAGGCAAAGGTCATAAAGCCCGGTTCAATAAAATTATATAACAGTGCAAAAAGAATCAGCATCCACGCAAGGAAATCCAAACGAAATTTTTGTATTTCTTTTTTCTCAGCACTCTGTGTACCTGCGCCTAAATAGGAAGGCACGTTAACCATAGAAAAAGTAATGGCGACAGCAGCGGAGCCAGCCATCACAACGGCGTATAATCCGCGCCAAGGCATTCCTAAAGAGATCAGCCAGGAAAGCCCAATAGGAGAAATTACATTGCCGACACTATAAAAAACTTCAATCATATTTGCATAACGATTACTGCGTTCTGGTTCGATTTCCGCCAATAAAGTCGTTAAAACTGCCGGTGCCATCGCACTTCCGCAGGCAAGAATCCCGATCCCTGCAGCCAGCATACCTATTGAGGTTGAAAATAATATACAAGCACTGCCTGTGCCATAAGCAGCCGCACATAATGCCGCAATTTTACGTTTATCATACTTATCGACCAAGCCCCCGCAAAACAACGGAACAATCAAATTGGGCAGGAACTGCATACTTGAAAGAAAGCCCAATGCCGTATTGGACAACGAAAATTCTTTGGAAATATAAATTAGACTATATTGATACCCTGTTAGCTGCAATCCATAAAGCATCATAAACATATAACACGCATATTCAAAAATCAATCTTTTCTTGTTTGTCCGGCTCATCCGTTTCTTTTCCCACTATTACTGTTATATTTTGATTTTTTTATGCTATCACGCACTAAAATTATTGTCAAATTACTCTTATTTATCAATTCTCTCCCTCATGCATTCTATGATAAAATATAACGTAAATTCTATCTTCGGAGGATATATTTATGCAGGCATTGCGCAGATATCGTCTCTTCTTTTTTGTCATGTCAATTTTAGCCGGTTTTGGAATGATTGCTGGATCATTTTGGGATTTACCTTTATCTAAAGCAGTTTATCAAAACAATCAACCTTTATGTGTATTTCTGGAAGCGGTATGTTTTTTCCCCATATACTTTCCGCTTGTATTATTATTTTCAACCATTAGTTTCTATCTGCCTAAAACTTGGCTAAAATTCTTTTTTGAATTGCTTGGCACACTTACCTTTTTCAGCATTATTTTTGTTGGACTAACTTATGTTGGCAAGCGGAACATCCACCCTTTTAACCTGCTTTTTTTCCGACTCATCGTCTCTTTGCTGTTTAGCCTTTTTATGGAGTATTTGCTCCTTAAATTACTTAAACGTCTAAAACAAACAACGTTCCAGGTTCTGATTTGCATAGCTATTCTCGGTTCTCTTTATCTAATATGGGAATTGGCGCTTGTTCAAAGTTTAAAAGCGCTTGCCGGGCGCCCCCGTTACGAAGATCTTCTAAATGGTTTGGGCATTTTTTCTCCCTGGTATCAATTTAGCCGCCAAGGCGGATCTTCTTTCCCTTCCGGTCATACCGCCGCATCCTGCGGAATTTTCCTTTTTTTATTTGTCCCGTTATTCATACAACGTTTTAAAAAATTGCAGACTGCTTTTTCCTTGGGTACCGCTCTTTATGTCGGTTTATCCGCTTTCTCCAGAATCGTTGTAGGCAAACATTTTTTAAGCGATACTTGTTTCTCAATTTTAGTCATGCTACTGGGGCTTATCCTGCTTATGCTCTTCTGGGAACAAATTTTACTTCCTCTTTTAAAAAAATACCCATTTTTTAATGAGCTTACTATAACAAAAAAGGTGTTTAAGATTAAACACCTTTTTTATCATTGCTGATTCTTTTTATTAAACTGCGCGCGCATACGCAGTGTATGATCAAGAATTCGTTTCCGTAAACGCAGACTCTTAGGCGTAATCTCCACCAACTCATCATCGCCGATAAATTCAAGGCATTCTTCCAGGCTGAAGATACGCGGCGGCGTCAACCGCAACGCCTCATCGCTTCCTGAGGCACGCATATTGGTCACATGTTTCTTTTTGCATACATTAACGACAATATCTTCTGCTTTCGGAGAACACCCCACAATCATTCCTGCATAAACAGGCGTTCCCGGCTTAATAAACATTGTTCCGCGTTCCTGTGCATTAAATAAACCATAAGTGACTGCCTCGCCTGTTTCATGTGCAATGAGCGAACCCATATTGCGCTTTGCAATCGGTCCCTTATATGGCGCATATCCCTCAAAAATAGTACTCATAATTCCCTCGCCTTTGGTATCAGTCAAAAAGTCATTAGAATAACCAAACAAACCGCGAGAAGGGATCAAAAATTCCAAACGCATACGCTCGCCTACCTGATGCATCTGCACCATTTCGCCTTTACGTGCGCCGATTTTTTCAATAATGCTCCCTACCGAATCCAATGGCACATCGCAAACAAGACGTTCCATCGGTTCCTGCTTTTGCCCATCAATTGTTTTAAAAAGAACTTTAGGTGAACTTACCTGCAATTCAAATCCTTCCCGACGCATATTTTCAATAAGAATTGACAAGTGCATCTCGCCTCTTCCCAAAACCCGGAATGAATCGGGAGAATCCGTCTCCTCAACACGCAGTGAGACATCCTTCTTTAATTCACCAAATAATCTGTCGCGCAAATGCCGCGAAGTGACAAACGTCCCTTCTTTGCCTGCAAAAGGACTGTTATTCACCGAAAAAGTCATTTCCACTGTCGGCTCTGATATCTTAACAAACGGAATCGCCTCAGGTTTCTCTACACTGCAAACTGTATTACCAATATTTACATCCCCAATGCCGGAAAAACAGACAATATCCCCGGCTTCTGCAGAATCCACCGCCTCACGCTTTAATCCGGAAAATTGATAAATCGTATTAATTTTTGCCTTTGCAAATAAATCATGGTCATGATAGTCTACCAATGCAACTTCCATGCCTTTATGCATTTTCCCGTTTTCAATTCTACCAATAGCAAGCCTGCCGACATAATCATTATATTCAATCGATGAGACAAGTACCTGCAACGGTGCTTCGGGATTCCCTTCCGGTGCATCAATATGCGAGAGAATCGCATCAAACAACGGTTTTAAATCCTCTCCTTTTGCATGGGGATCCGTACTTGCCGTTCCTTCTCTGCCCGAACAGTAAATAACCGGACTATCCAATTGCTCGTCAGTCGCATCCAGCTCCAACAAAAGCTCAAGCACTTCATCTGTCACTTCTTCTGGCCGCGCATCCGGACGATCTACTTTATTTACAACAACAATGACTTTATGGTTAAGTTCCAAAGCCTTTTGCAATACAAATCGTGTCTGAGGCATCGGCCCTTCAAACGCATCAACCAAAAGCAATACACCATTAACCATCTTCAAAACCCGTTCTACTTCGCCGCCAAAATCCGCGTGACCGGGTGTGTCAACAATATTTATTTTTACGCCCTGATAATAAGCCGCCGTATTTTTCGCCAAGATGGTAATGCCGCGCTCGCGTTCAATATCATTGCTGTCCATCACGCGCTCCTCAACCACCTGATTACTGCGGAATACGCCGCCCTGCCTAAGCATCTCATCGACCAGTGTTGTCTTTCCATGATCGACATGGGCAATAATGGCGATATTTCTTAAATCTTCTCTTTTCACAAAATTCACCTTCTTAAACTCACACAATTCTTTACTTTACTGATAAATCTAAAAATTTATTTTACACTACCCTATTTTTTTTGGCAAGAACATTCTCCGATTTTTTGCCTAAAATAAGGGAATTTTTATATTTTTTATCTTAAACGGAACTTTTTATTCCAAGTAACGTCAAAATTAAGAAAGAAATTTCCCTTATCAAACGCAGGAGGCCATTGCTATGAAGCGAATCATTTCCTTTTTAGCCGTTATGTTGTTGTCTTTCAGCCTGTTTAGTGCATGTACTACAAAATCATCGGAATATTTTACAACGCCAGAAGAAAACTTTGATTTGGAATCCCAAAGCGGAACTGATTCAGATTCAGCTTCAGAAGGGAACATTAATCAAATTCTTGTCAGCGGAACAGATACGGAGCAAAAATTAATCTATCACGTTAGTTTAAGTATCCGGACCAATAAGTATAATGAGAATTATACTTGGATTATACAAAAGCTTTCGGAATATGGTGGTTATATTTATAACGAATATACCTATGGTTTAGAACCGGAAACCAGCAACGACAGTGGGCGTTCTGCTTCCCTAACGCTTAAAATTCCTGTAGAACAACTCGAACAATTCCTAAACGATATCGAAAGCAAAGGTAATGTTGTTAGCAAGCAAATGGATGTCGAAGATACCACCGAGCATTATTACGATGTTGAAGCGCGCATCGAACTACTGGAAGCCCGTTATGCTCGTATGGAAGAATATTTAAATTCTGCAACATCCATTGACGATATAATTGCGCTTGAAACCGAAATGAGTGATATCCTTTATCAGCTGGATGAATTAAAGGGAGAAAAACGTGGTCTGGATAATCAGGTTTCTTACTCAACTGTAAAAATCGAATTAAATGAAATTGTCAATGCAGCTGATGTCTCCTACCAATCCGACGGTTTATGGGATCGTATAAAAAACGGTTTGCTCATCACTTCCCGTGGAGTTATTCACTTTCTTGAAGATTTCTTTGTCTATTTAGTCGCCGCATTACCGATTTTGCTTATGCTTTCCTGCTTTGCGGGAATCATTTATCTAATTGTAAAAACCGGCATCAACGCAAGTCGTAAACGTAAAATCCGAAAAGAAAATAAAAAGACTCTGAACACTTCTACCCCTTTGTCGTAAAAAGCTTTGGCTATAAACAAAAGCAGGCAAATGCCTGCTTTTGTTTTGGAAAAATTAGAAGAAAAAAGGATGAAAAAGTATTATTTATGATATACTGAATGTATATCAATGTTAGTATGTCAGTTTTACACATTATTATACCTAAAGGAATTATTTTTTTATGATTACAGTAAGAGAAGTACAAACAAGGCAAGATCGTTTAGATTTCATTCAATATCCTAACCGATTATATGCCAACGTCCCACAATATGTGCCGGCTCTGGTCATTGATGAGTTAAATAATTTATCGCCTCAAAAAAACCCTGCTTTTGAATATTGCGAAATGCGTTTTTTTCTTGCCGAAAAAAACGGTGAAATCGTCGGTCGTATCGGTGGTATTATCAGCCATAAAGCTAATGAGATCTGGCAAGAGAAAAAAATGCGTATAACACGTATGGATTTCATTGAGGACTACGAAGTCTTTCAAGCCTTAATTAACGTTATTGAGCAGTGGGCTCTTGCTTCCGGTCTTACAGAAATTGCAGGCCCCATCGGATTTTGCGATTTAGATAAAGAAGGAATGTTAGTCGACGGATTCGACCGAGACGGTATGTTTATTACTTACTATAATTTTCCTTACTATCCCCGTTTTATGGAGCAATACGGATTTGAAAAAGACGCCGATTGGACTGAACATATTATCACATTGGAGTGTCCGGAGCGCGAGCGCATGGAACGTATAAGTAATCGAATTATCGAACGAAGCGGTTTCCGTATATTGCAGTTTCATCATAAACGCCAGTTAAAACCATATATCCCTCAGGTTTTCGAACTGATCAATAGTGAATATGAAGGCTTATATGGAGTCGTTCCCTTAACACAATCTCAGATTCAATACTATGCCAATCAGTTTATCAGCTTGATTAATTTGCGGTATATTTCCTTAATTGCTGATAAGGAAAATTGTCTGGCTGCATTTGGTATCCTTGCTCCCAGCCTTGCGGATGCCATGAAGAAATGCCGTGGCCGCTTATTTCCTACCGGATGGTATCATTTGTTAAAAGCCATTCATAAACCACGAATTTTAGATATGTACCTTGTTGCGATAAAAGCAGAATATCGCAAAACCGGATTACCTGCCGTATTGATGAATGACATCTATAAACGAGCGCGTACAGATGGCATACTCTATGCTGAAACCGGCCCCGAATTGGAGACCAATCATAATATTCAAAATATGTGGGATTTTTTTAAAGCGGAAATGAATATTAAACGACGTAGATGTTGGATAAAACACATCAACAATTAATGCACAGGAATTGTACAAATTATCCATAGGTTATCAACAAGGTTATCAACAAATGTTGATAACCTTGTTTGACTCTTTATTATTTTTTTCTTGACGCATTCCTGTAAACAGTCTATGATTGTATGGGTAAAGGAGAACAAATCCCATGGACTATGCAAAGCGAAATCAAACAATGACTTTTTTTCTATGTGTAATCGGATTTGAATTTATTGTAAATAATTTGGCACATCCGATGACCCCTACAATTATTCAAAATTTACAACTTGGCGACTATATGTTCGGACTTGCTTTTGCTTCAATGGCAATCACTAACTTCCTATTTTCTCCTTTTTGGGGAAGAATCACCAAAAACGTACGCCTGTCAACATTGATGCTGATTAGTTGTTGCGGATATGCACTTGGTCAAAGTCTTTTTATGCTTGCAAAAAATGAAGTGATGATTCTTGTTGCAAGAGCCTTTTCAGGCGCCTTTGCAAGCGGATACAGCACGATTCCCATGATCTATATCATTAACTATTCTCCAAGTAACGTCCAGAGCCGTAATTTGACGCTAATGACAACAATTACCGTTGTTGCCGCTTCCTTTGGTTATTTGATTGGCGGAATTTTAGGCGACATTTCCATAACGCTTTGCTTTACCATACAAATTATCGGCATGTTCTTTAGCGGATTTTGTTTTTTATTTCTTATGCGTCGTGGTGAATCTGTTCCGCAACAACAGAAGCAAAAAATGCGCATTTTATTTAAGGAAGCCAATCCTTTTTCTGCGTTTTTATCCATCCGCCCTTTTTTATGCAAAGCATTAACCATTCTTTTTGCAACTATTCTTTGCGCTTTTATTGCTTATAATGCATTTGAGCAATGCTTTAACTACTATATGATCGACCAATTTAATTTTTCCAGCGGGTATAACGGTGCAGTAAAGGCCGCTACAGGAATTGTCGCGTTAATTGCAAACTTAACCATTTGTATGCAGATTTTGCGAAAGAAAAAAATTAACAAACCTTTAATCCTTGTATTGGCCCTATCTGCCTTTTTTGCCATTTTTATGATTCTTATGCCAAACCTGACACTGTTTCTTATTATTGCCATGTTCTTTTTTGGCTGTACTGCAATTTTTCAACCGTTATTGCAAGAACAGGTGGCAAACTCAGGGCAGCAAAGAGAAGGAAGCGCCATTATTATGGGCTTTTATAATGCAATTAAAAGCCTGGGGATGATTTTCGGTGCATTAGTTGCTGGGCTAATCTATAATTTTCTTCCCGAACTTCCTTTCTGGATGGCCGGCTTTTTCTTTATGCTTGCCGCACTGTTCAGTTTTATTTATTCTCGCATGCATAGAGCTGAATATTAATCTTCTTTAATGCATGCATAAATTATTGACTAATATCCGCTTTATGATAGAATGAATACATAAAAAAGGGGTACCCGGGCATTGGGCGAAAGGAGTAAACGATAATATATGGAACTGAAAAAAATTCAAGACATTATTTCCAAATACTTAGGCATTGATGCAGACAGTATTACAGAAGAATCTTCTTTTAAAGATATGGAAGTCGATTCATTGGATATGGTAGAAATTGTTATGGAAATTGAAAAAGAATTTGATATCGTTATCGAAGAAGCACAGGAAATTCAGACTGTAGGCGATATTATTAAATTAATTCAATCAAAATAATAAGGAATTATTCATGGTTATTTATGAGGCAGATGTTAAATCTGCCTCATTTTATTATAAAAAATTACTTTAAAATTTAAAATTTCCCTATATAATAAAAGATAGTATAGGAGGGTTGCATGAGTCTACATTTTTCACCATTGCTAAGTAGTTCGTCCGGAAATGCTTCTCTCATTTCTAATGGACAGACTTCAATTCTTGTTGATGCAGGCGCCACCGGTAGCATTCTTGAAAAAATGCTTCGTGATGTTGGCCAAAACGCGGCTAATCTTGCGGGCATACTCATTACACATGAGCATGTTGACCACATTAAAGGCGTTGGGGTGCTTAGCAGAAAATATAATTTACCAATTTACGCAAACAGCGCAACATGGGAACAAATGCAGCCTAAAATCGGCGAAATCGCACTACATAATATCCGCATTATTGAAAAAACCGAATTTTTTATTCGCAACTTTTGCATTCTTCCAATTCCGCTTTGCCATGATGCCGCAGATCCGGTGGGATACAGCATAATGTCGGGCAATCGAAAAATCAGTATTTTAACAGACACCGGAAAAATTAGCGAGAAAATGCTTGATGCTGCAGCCGGTTCAACCATTGTTCTTTTAGAAGCCAATCATGATTTGGAGATGCTAAAAAATGGTAAATATCCTTACCATTTAAAAAACAGAATCCTATCTTCAAAAGGGCATCTTTCCAACATAAAAGCAGGTGCCGCAGCAGTTGAGCTTTACCAACGCGGTGTTAGAGGTATTGTTTTAGGGCATATCAGCAGTCAAAATAATATTAAACAATTGGCTTATCATACCGTTCTTACCCAGTGCGAACAGGCAGGAATTATTATCGGAAAAGATATGGCTCTGACAACAGCCAATCGCAAAAGCATTACCGGCACATTTCAACTAAAATAAAGAGGTAATATGAATATTCGCATTATTTCCGTAGGTAAAATGAAAGAGAATTATTGGAGACAGGCACAACAGGAATATTGTAAAATGCTTTCTCGCTTTTGTACGATTGAAATTATTGAGGTTGCAGATGAAAAGACGCCGGAAAATCCTTCTGAAGGAGAAATCCGCGCTATTTTAAAAAAAGAAGGAGAGCGTATACGTTTAGCATTAAAGGGATACGAGCGCGTTTACGCATTAGCTTCGGAAGGGATCTATGAAGATTCCGTTGCATTTTCCCGTCGCATCGGTCACGAGAATGATACGACACGTCGACTTGCATTTTTAATCGGCGGATCCTTTGGTTTAGCTGAACCGATTAAACAACAAGCCAATGCACTCATTTCTTTTTCCAAAATGACTTTTCCCCATCGTTTAGCGCGTATCATATTATTAGAACAGCTTTTTCGCGCATATAAAATTATGTATAGCGAAACATATCATAAATAAAAATATTTGAAAAAGAAGACATGGATTGAAAGGGGATTTGAGATGGAAAATAAAAAAAGGCAATGCTTGCCCGTCTACATTCTATTTTGTTATCTTCTGAGTTTCTACACCGGTTTTAATATGTCGGGTACGCAGTTTGTTTTGCTGGATATGAAAACAGAATTTGGGCTCAGCAGCACGTTGATGGCTGTTATTTCATCAGCACAGCTAATCTCTTCTTTAGCAATGTCCCTGTTATTCAGTAAACTGCTAGACCATATGGATAATAAAAAGGTCTTACTGGCAGGATCATTTTGTTCTATCGCCGGGGCACTTTTTGCTGGTTTTTCCGGCGGTCCGATGATTACTCTAGTGTCTTATATTATCAGTGGAGTTGGTAGCAATATGCTTCTTTCCGCTCCTTTCCCCGGCATGGCCAAACTGGACCCGGAGCATATTACTCTGCATCTCAATCGTCAGCAAGGTGCATTATCCTGCGGTGCTTTTATTTCACCGTTGATTATGGCACTCTTATTTAACGACATTGGGCTTAGTTGGCGTTGGGCGTATTATATCAGCGCAATTATGCTTTGTATCATTACGATCTGTTTCCTTTTTGTCCCTTCTCCAGGTAAACCGGGAGAAATCAGTGAATATCCTGAGGAAACAGTTGAAGAGAAAAAGATAAGAAAACGCATTATTCTTACCCCTGCTTTCCTGTGCATGGGAATATGTCTTGGATTATATATGGTTATGGAAATTGGGTTGCTTGGCTATGCAAAAGATTACTTTATGATCGGAATGAACGATATTCTCGGCGCTTCATTATGCATCTCAATCGTACGCGGAGGAATGACAATCAGCCGTCTGTTCGGAGAACGTGTCATCAAAAACAGAGTATGGATGAGTATTTTAACTATGGGATTATCCGGTGTATCGCTTCTGCTTATGGCAATTTTTCGCATTCCTGTTGTTTCGCTTATATGGTGCGGGCTTTTTGGACTTTTTGCCGGCCCATGCTGGCCAACCATATTAAGCATGGGACTTTCATTAGATACGCGATCTTCAGGTAAATTATCCAGTATTCTAATGATTTTTAACAATATCGGAAACAATCTAGGAAACTTGCTTATCGGCGCATGCGTAGATACTTTGGGTATTCGTCGCGCATACTATGTTGCTGCCAGCATTGCTATTTTAGGTATCCTCTTGCTAATCATAGGTGTACGCTCTTTCCGAAAATTAAAAAAGATTCCTGAAGGTCCTGAATGGCTTTGGACACAACAACAAAAACTAGAACGCATACCGCGTCTTCATCAAACATGAATAACTATGACCGAAGAAAAATTTCTTCGGTCTCTTTACCATTATTTATTTTTATGCATATTACAGCAATTAAACGAATACTGACTTATTTTTTATGTTTTTAAGGATAAAAACAAGCGGTATATCAAATTTACTATACCGCCTGTGGTAAACCTATTTTAATAAAAATTCAATTTAAACTCCGCCAGATCATAATCAGCAGTGCTTCATGCTTTTTTTATTAAATTATTTTTTTAATACTCCTCTGGAACCCCATTCCGGATATTCCTGGATATTAACATATGCATCATCTTTTGCAACGCCTGCTTCCTTTTCTAAAACGTCAAAAATTTTAGCAGTCATTGCTGCCTTTGCTTCAAATGCAGCCTCATCCTTTAAGCGCACCTCAACAAATGCACATGACGTCTTTTCTTCACCGCGGAAAAACAAATCCAATCCATCTTCTATCGACATCATTAATTTGCTTTCTGTCTTTCCCGGAATCAATTCGACTGCCTGCCCCATGCCAGCTTTTACCGCCAGTTTTTGGGAAGGTGTTAATTTATTTGCTGTTTTAACTCCGATAAATGGCATTTTATTCTCCTTTGTCGTCTATAATTTACAGACTGTAAACATGTTCGGGAAATACAATACCCGCCTGTTCACGAATCTTTTCCATTGTCGCAATAACTTCAGTTGTCAGCTTCTTAGACTGCTCATAGCGTTCTTTTGTTCCTTCTTTATCCGTAATAAATTTGTAGAACTGCAGTGCTTCTCCGCCCATATTGCTAAAGGAAGTATCTCTTTTGGTGACTACTTCTTTTGTTCCATCAACATATTCAATATAACTGTTATCAAAGCATTCCATAGTATCGATATGGAGTACGCCAAGATCTCCCATAATCAAATTATCATGTCTAGATGTGCTGGTTTTGCCATAGCTGATTGAAACATGAATATTCTTAAATACACCGTCTTCCTGTTTTGCCGGGCAATGGAACAAGACTGTGCCGCAGGCATCTGCTCCGGTCGACATCATGGAAACATCTGCAAGAATCTTGCTCGGTGTTCCAAACCAATATAATGCCGGATATACCAGATAAATACCCATATCCATTAAGCCGCCTGCTGCCATCGCCGGGTTAAAAATATTGGGAAATTCCCCAGCTTTAAGTGCTGGCATTTTCGAAGAATATCTGCAAAAATCAAATTTTGCCATATGTATCTCGCCAAGTTTTGAAAAAGCTTCTGTAAGCTGATGAATTTCAGGTAGATATAATCCTTTCATTGCTTCCATAAAAATAACGCCTTTTTCATCTGCAATTTCGTATAACTTTTTGAGTTGTTCAGATGTAATAACAGAAGTCTTTTCGCAAATTACATTCTTGCCGTGTTCCAGCAACGTCTTTGCCGTAGGATAATGGAATGCATTAGGATTTGCAATATAGACCGCATCAATATCACTTTCACCGAGCGCATCCAAGTCGTTATAGATTCTAGTAATCCCATGCTTCGCACCAAAAGCCTGACCCTCCGCATCACTGAAAGAATAAACCGCGGAATGCACAAAATCCGGTGCATTCTCCTTTGCGCCTTTTAAGAAAGAATCTACTATCCAACCGGCGCCAACTGTCGCAAATTTAATCATATTACTCTCCTCCCTGCCCTATTGGGCATCTATAAAAAAGTCAAACCCTTTATACAAGGAACTGAGGTTATCCACGCTATCCTTGCATATAATATTAGTTTAATATATTTTGTGCATTTTGAAAATACTTTTTACAAGGTTTCTTACTTTTATTTGTATTTCTTTTTTGGTGTTTAGCGAAACCTTATTTTAAAATATACTCCAATTTAATTTCATGTCGCAACGTAATTTACTCTAGCCCAATTTGAGGAATCTCCAATTTTAATTTTCCGAATTGATTAAATATGCTTTGTGGTATATAAAGCGATAATATCAAATTTTCTATTTGGTAAAATTGCAATGCCCAAATATTATCGTTAGTCGCAATAACAATCACCCACCCTATTGAAACCTTCCATGTTAGAATATCCAATAGTTAATTAATTAGTGCGCGATTCCGTGATTTTCCTTAAGGCTGTCCAACAAAAGCATTTCATGTTTTTTCTTTTAACACAATAAGTTAATAAGCCGAGCATTATGTCATTTTCGCAGGGTACAACTCTTTGCCCTTTTCCATATCATAAATTTTTTCACAGAAAAGCATTTTCATCACTCCCCAACAATTAGCAATGAATTAGTCAATCTTGCTTTCCCATTCCAACGCGACACATATTTATTTCTTTTAAATTTTTTATATCATCTTTTCTTTTTATTTGATGTTTATATTACTGTTTTCTAAAGCGCTTTTTTAACAAAAGTACAGTTATTAGAAAATAGCAGTTAAACTGTTGTAAATTAAACAAAAAATATCTCCTGTCGCACAAAAAAAGCGATGCGCAATGCATCGCTTTTTTATTATTTACGCAAAATACGCTTTAAAAACTCACGCGTTCTCTCTTCTTTCAAATGTTCAAAAATCACATCCGGCGTTCCTTCTTCCAAAATAATGCCGTCATTCATAAAAACGACTCTATCCGAAACATCTTTCGCAAAAGCCATTTCATGAGTAACAACCAACATTGTAAGCCTTCCC
>CALVMT010000081.1 GCA_944347775.1 uncultured Clostridia bacterium
TCCTGCACATTCAGCGTTTCTTTGGCAGTGGAGTAATATTTTCCACTTGTGGTCCAGCCCAATTTATCTTCGTCATAGTCACCGTGGTCATGATTTGTCCCATCTGCCGTAATTAAAAAATCATCGAAGACGGTTTCGTCCACGTTCTGTGCGCCGGTCATGGTACGGGTAGCCTTTGCGCCGCTTTCGTCAATGGTTGCGCCGCCCATAGTTTTGTAAAGCTCAAAGCAATAGCTGCGGTCTGCATTTGAATAGCTGGTAGTCACGTTATCTTGGTATGCGCTGTTGACACCGTATTCGTTCACGGCTACAATCTTTGTGGTCTCGCCGGGTTCAAACACCAGCACACCGGAACTGTGCTCAAAGTGCGTGCCGCCCACCGCGGAACCGTTGACCGTGCGGTAAAATACCATCTGCTCTCCTTTTCCACCCTCCAGGGTTACGGTAAAGTTGCCGTCTCCGTTGCTCTCAACAAAAAAGGTTCCCAAATTACCAGTGCTCCCGAAAGAGACAGCAGGGCTGTAAATCACATTGCCGTCGGAGGTCTTTGCATAAGCGCGCGCCGAATAGCCCACTCCTGCCGCAATATTATCCGCCGTTACAGAAATGGAGTTTCCGGACGATGTAACGGGCAAGTCTGTTATTGCCTTACCGTTATTGAGCGATACGGTTGGGCTGCCCATGATGCCCCAAACAAAGTCGGTCTCTACGATAGTTTCACTGCCTGCGTTTAAAAGCTCCGCAGACAAGGTATAATTTCCGGCGTTCTCCGACGCTGCAGGCGCACCGATAGAAACGCCCTGCTGCACCGTGACTGTGGCATCCTGTGAATACACCGTTGCCGTAACCGTGGGAGAAGTAACGGTACACATAAGTCGATAGATATATTCGCCGGGATTTCCCGTCACGCTTTCCGGAAGAACATAGGTGGAACTGGTCGCCCCCGTGATCGTTTCATAGCCGGCGCCGATTTTGCGCTGCCACTGGTAGGAATAATCGAAAGGTCCTGATTGTAACGCGCTCTCATCCACCTGTGCAGAAGCGGACAGGCTAGCATATCCGTTCATCGGGACTGAAATATTTTCAGGTTCGCTTATATTGACCGGCAGAGCGTAAACGGCAAAGTGTGCAATGGTTTTGCCGCCGACCTGTTTACCTGCCATATCTTCCACGCTGCTGTTTACAACAGCAATGGAATATTCTCCTTCGTTGAAGTATCCCGGCTGCTGGGCTTCCACCGTATAGCGGACGATAGTTTTGGACGTGTCCTTTCCCGAAATGATTTCTGCACTACCGATAACCAGTTTATTTCCGTCTGTATCTGTTACCCAAACATCGTCTGTACCGATTGTCTCTGAATTGATCTCATTGTAGGAGGATTGCTCAGAACCCTCATAGGTGACGGTAAAGGAGTAATCTCCCGCCATAGAGGCGTACTTTCCGGAACCCACATCTGCGGTAACTATGGGGCTGCCGCCAAAACCCAGGTTAGGATCTCTGTTTGTCGCCACCATTCCCTGGTTATTACGGGCGTCTTCTAGCCAGTTGAATATCCATGTTTTGACGTCATTTTTTAGCTGTTCGTTTTCTTGTTCGGTGAGGCTGGATTGGTGGTCATCGAACAACGGGTCAAAACAGTTTATATCCGCAATCGACAAAATTCTGCCATTTTCCACTGCCTGTTCCACGGACCATGCATAATCATAATAGTAGATGATCGGCTGCACGCTGCCAGAATAGGAGATCGGAGCGATATTGGAGCAGGAAAGTCCAAGCTCTACGCCCTCTGTCAAAGCAGTATCCGGCAGTTCAGGCGTATTGACCTGGGCAATATGAAAGTCTCCTTTTTCTTGGGATATGGTGCTGATTTGAAAGTTGCCGCCCAGCTTCTCCGCCACCTGGGATATTATAGTATTTTCTGTAGGCGACCATTTCCCATGTTCTGCGATCATCACAATACGGCCACCACCCTGCAGAAATTCGCACAACAGGGCGATGTCGTTTTCATTGAGGTTCTGATAGGGAAAATACAGGATAAAAAGACCGATTCCCTGCATATCCTCCGCCGTCAGGTGAAGCTCTTGTCCTATGGCACTCGGCAGCTTTTGCTTTACCGTGTAGCCGTTTTCTTCGTATACTTCGGCAATGTATTCTAATCGGTATGACATGACAAGCGGCGGTTTTGCCAGCGAAGTGCTGAAAATAAGAACATCATTTTCCTCGCTTGTGCGTGCGGATAAATCTGCCGCGGTAGCAAGCGAAGAAACCGGAAACGTGGACAACATTACGCATATACTTAAAATCAGTGCCAACAGTTGCTTGCCGAATCCTTTATCCTTCATGGAATATTTCCCCTTTCAACAATGTATCATTTCTATAAAGCCCGTTTGCTTTAAGCATGTATTTTTCCTTTACGCAAAGCTCAAACAGCGTACATATCTCTCCGCAACTCACTATACTTTTCCAGTGAAAATTTTTTCTTAACAGGAACTCTGCTGTTTTGGGATCTGACATTATATTTCCTATATAAAATTTGATTTCACATATTATTTCAATAATAGCAATTTATCAATATACTGAACAGGCAATTTTAATTTTTTGACTAAAAATTGATTTTTTAAGAAACAGATATGCTTATGCTGCCATCATATCCTAACTCAGTCCCTAGGGACAGAGATGATAGATTAGCCGAACTGTTTTCGTTCTTTACTCGTTTATATCTTTTGAATCTCTATATGGAGTAATCATGAAATTTGCTTCTTTCAAACATGATTATTTTGAAGCTTCATTTGCTGTTAAAAAAACAGCTTTTCACTCTATTTATGAATTAATTTATCAGCGGATTTCAGTTCAGAATCGCATTTTTTGCCTTAAAAACAAATAAACCTGTTTCAAAGATAAAATGAAACAGGTTTATCTATTCTGGTGCGGATAAAAGGACTCGAACCTTCACGCCTAAGGCACCAGATCCTAAGTCTGGCGCGTCTGCCAATTTCGCCATATCCGCAATATTCCATTACGATTTATAAATATAATACTATTTTAAAAAAAAGTCAAATCTCCCATTTCTGAACTGTTTAGCTTTTCGTTTTCTAATTGTGATTCTAACATAAAAATTTTTTCTTTTAAGTTATTAATATTCTCTATAATTATTGTTTTTCTAGGTCGACTTCCCGGCATTCCACCGCATATAGTTAAATGGAGTTTTCTACTGGCAATCATAACTTCTCTGCTTTTTAAAATCAAATTTTTAGTTAATTGCGTATCTTCACGAAAAATTTCTTTTGGCATATTTTTATAAACCATCACTCCTTTTTTATATTTTATCATAATTAGATAGACTTGCCAAATAAATATTTTTTATTTTTTCTTTTTTGCCCTATTGACAGTATATTCTAAATACGATATAGTTCATTTTGTTAACTTTTTATTGGAGTATTTTAGTTAGTAAAAAATGGTAAAATCTTTACAATTGGATGAATTACTTTTAGAGGCATGGCTACAACTCTGTACTGTTATAAATAATGATCGTATAGTTCAAACAATGTCTTTTAACGAAGCCTTTGTGTGCCATTTACTTAATCAGCAGCAAAATTGTTGTCCTTTAAGCTATTTGACAGCCACAGATTTATGTAACAAAACAGGGCTATTTAAATCTCAGATGAATACAATTTTAACATCATTAGAACAAAAAAACATAATCTATCGAATTCGTTCCACTTCTGATAAACGAAAAATTTATATTATACTTCTTGAAGACGGAATGGGTCTATATCAAAAAGAGCATGCCCATATATTGGCGTTTATTAATCAGATTATCTCTCTTGTTGGAGAAGAAGAGATAAAAAAATTTATACAAATTTTAGATAAAATTACTTCTTGCGCTAAAGAAGCTATAAAAAAAAGAGGACTATATGGCAATTAATATTTTAATAGACTCTTCTTCAGAATTTACAGAAGAAGAACTCCAAGAAGCAAATATTGAATGTATTCCAATTACGATTATTTTTGGAAATCAGGAATATTTTGACGGCGTAACTCTCTCAAAAGATATGTTTTATCATCGCTTATTGGTTAATCATGAATTCCCCCAAACATCTCAACCGTCACCTGAAAAATTTTTAAAATTTTTTCAAAAAGTAAAAAAACAAGGAGATAGTGTTATCGCAATACTTCTTTCCGGAGCACTTAGTGGAACGGTTCAATGTGCACATATTGCAAAAAAAATGTCGGAATATAATAACATTTATATTATTGATTCACTTTCAGCAACAGGAGGAATAAAAATACTTGTAAAAGAAGCTGTTCGTCTACGTGATCAGGGGTATTCTACAGATGAGATTGTTGAAGCTCTTTTAAAACTACGTCATAAAATTCGTATTTTTGCTGCAGTGGATACTTTGGAGTATCTGCATAAGGGAGGCCGTTTATCACGTACTCAGGCAATAGTAGGTACAATAGCAAATATTAAACCAATTATCACTGTCACACCGGAAGGTAAAGTTGCTGTCTGCAGCAAATCTATTGGAAAAAACAAAGCAATTTCTTTTTTGATAAAAAAAATAAAAAACCATCCTATAGATTTATCATATGACGTCTATTTAGCTTATTCGTACAATATAGAAAATTGCCATCTTTTAAGCGAAAAAATGGCTAAGCATAATATTCAAATATCGATACCGCAAAACAATATCATCAATATTGGCCCCACAATTGGTGCTCATGTAGGTAGCGGCGCATTTGGTATAATTTATATAGAAAAGGAATAAAAAGTTGTCACTCCTCTTTTTTTGTCCATATTGTATTTCTTGCAATGCAAAGTTTTGCATGATACACTTAAATTGATATACAATATAGATATTAGAAAGAGGAGGATATTTCGTCTATGAAAGAATTGCTTAAGCGCACGAAGGTAAATATTATTATTTCGTCTATTATTACCATTTTATTTGGTATTATTTTAATTGTTTGGCCAACTTCTTCTACCTTGTTTATTTCTTCCTTAGCCGGTTGGCTTTTATTTTTAGGTGGTATTATATCTGTAGTCATCTATTTTTCTACGAGGCAAACCGAACCTAAGGCTAATTTACTTTTAGGATTAATCGTTGTTTCTTTTGGATTTTGGGCTGTAATTCGCCCAAGTGCCCTTGTGCAATTGATATCGGTTTTATTTGGTGTAATTTTATTACTACATGGTTTTTTAAATATAGATGATTCCCTTGAATTGAAAAATGGGGGGATAACAAACTGGTGGGTTTTCCTCTTTTTTTCAATTTTAACTATTATTTTGGGGATCTTTATTATTTGGTCTCCCATTGCTTCCGCAACAGTGATGACAATTATATCCGGTATCTCTTTACTTTTTGACGGAATTACAGATCTTATCCTTGTATTTCGAATTTCTCATATTTTGAAATCCCCACATGATGACTATACTTTTTAAATATAACATGCGAGATAAAATTAAAAATGAAAAGTTTTTTGTCAGATGCTGAATTAAAATTACTGCAAGATTATTCCTGGGAATCGACAATTCAAAATTTTATGAACCATATGCAAGTTTATAACGCAGGAATAAAAGAAATAAAAACCAAACTTGAAATACTTGATGAGGAGTTTCAAACACGCCACGATTACAATCCCATTCATCATATCGAATCGCGTCTAAAATCTCCTAAAAGTATCCTGGGTAAAATACGTGCCAAAGGATTAACAATGTCTTATGAATCTATATTTGAAAATATAACAGATATCGCTGGAGTACGTGTTATTTGTAATTATATTGATGATATTTATCATATAGCAGATTTGCTTACCGGGCAGGACGATGTTAAACTGGTGCGTGTCAGAGATTATATTAAAAATCCAAAACCTTCAGGATATCGAAGTTTACATTTAATTGTCAAAATTCCGATATTTCTTGCTGAAAGCACGCAAATGATCGCTGTCGAAATACAAATCCGTACAATTGCAATGGATTTTTGGGCTAGTTTGGAACATAAATTAAAATATAAAACAGGGCAAAATATTTCGGACGATGTGCGCAACCGATTAAAACGATGCGCCGATTCTATATCTGCTCTTGACCAGGAAATGCAGGCAATACATAACATAACTTTGCAACAAAATTAAAAATAAGCAGGCAAGAGAGATATCTCTATTACATTGCCTGCCTACTTTTATAAAACAAATAATGCATATAAAATTGGGGTTATTATAATTGACGGCAAATAATTAGCTGTCTTTATTTTTGTTATCCCGATAATATTTAGTCCAAGCGCAATCATCACTACAGATCCTGTGCATATTGTTTCTGCAATCGCTCCACTTGTTAAAAAGGGTTGTAATGCTTCTGCCAGCAATACTAAAATTCCTTGAAAAACTAAAACAAATATTGAAGAACATAACACACCGACGCCTAAGCTAACCGTTAATATAATAGATGAAATAAAGTCCAGTAATGATTTTGTTAACAGCATTTTATAATCACCGGTTAATCCTGCATTTAAACACCCCACTATAGTCATTGATCCAATACAAAACATCAGAGAAGCTGTAACAAACCCTTCTGCAATAGAAAAAGTGTTTCTCGCATTTGTATTGCAATGTTTTGAAATAAGATTTCCTATTGAATTGATTCTTTTATCAATATCTAGAGCAGTCCCTATGATTGTTCCTAAAACTATAGATAAAATAAGAATCAAAGAATTCTCTCCTTGTAAAGCACCAGAAATACCTAAATACATTGTACATAATCCTATCCCTATCAAAATGGCATTAATGAAGCGTTCAGAGAATCCTTTTTTACATAATAACCCGAGCCCGCTGCCAATTAGTACAGCTGCTGTATTTATCATCACTCCAAACATTTTTCCTCCGTCACAAAATAATTACATAGATAAGTGCAATGATAGCGTCGTCTCGTCTTGTTTTTTTCTAATTCAATTTCATGAATTTCAAATCCCAATCGGGCATAAAATTCAACAGCATCATCATCTGTTTGCGCATAAATTTCAGAAGGTTTATATTCCATCATTAAGTGCTTTATTAATGACTTTCCTATTCCATTTCTTTGTAAAGCAGAAATTACAGCAATATCCAGTATAACAATATGTGTACAAGCAATATTTGCAACTAAAACACCGCAAATTTTTGAATCGTAAATTGCAGCAAAGATTGCAATATTCCTGTCATTTTGATACCGTTTTATTCGTTGGCTTAAACGCAATTTTGTTGGATTATATACACTTTCCGCTAAAACTCGTTGAAATTCTTCTGTAGTCAAATAACATTGTGCATCTATAATATCAATAGAGTCTGGCAACATTACTATCCCTCATTCTCTTTATAAATTATGTGCTTTATTGCTTCTCCTGCTAAAATCATTCCGGCAACCGGAGGAACAAAAGAAATACTTCCAGGCGTTCTTCCGCAATCTTCCTCATGAATATCTGTCTGTACTGAATACGGGATTTCTTTGGAGTAAACAACTTTTAATTTTGGAATTTTTCTTTTGCGTAACTCTCTGCGCATAATACGTGCTAATGGACAAATAGAGGTATCATAAATATCCGCAACCTCAAACCTTGTTGGATCTATTTTATTACCTGTCCCCATAGAGCTAATTAAAGGAACCTGAGCCAAATAACAACACTCAGCTAGTAAAACTTTTGATTTAATTGTATCAATTGCATCAATGACATAATCATATTGCGAAAATATAAATTGATTACAAGTATCTTCCCCAAAAAAAATAGGCATAGGCAGAATCTGTGCTTCCGCATTAATTTTCTTTATTCTTTTTTCCATTACATCGGTTTTCTTCATTCCAATAGTATCTGAAAGAGCAATCAGTTGGCGATTAATATTACTGGGCTCAACAATATCCTGATCTACTAGTGTGATTTTCCCAACTCCAGCTCTCGCAACTGCTTCTGCTGCAAAAGAACCAACACCTCCTAAGCCAAAAATAGCAATATGTGCATATTTTAAACGAGTAAGTGCTTCCTTTCCCAGCATCCGCTGCATACGTGATAAATCCATATTCCATGCTTCCTTTTAATTATTAATACGTAATAAACTACGGGCATTTTGGTATGTAGTTTGATAGACATTTTCAAGAGATATATTCCTAATTGTTGAAATCCTATTTGCAACAAGATAAATATTTTTAGGTGTATTGTACACATCTTGAAGCTGATAAGGCAACATAAATGGGCTATCAGTTTCCAATAACAAACGATCTAAAGGCGCATTCTTAACTACCTCAACAATCTTACGCGCATTTGGATATGTCAATGTTGACCCTATACCTAAATAAAAACCATAATCAACAAATTTTTTTGCCATTTCCCAACTTAGTGAGCATCCATGCAATATGCCGTTATTTATACCGCACAATTTTACTTGCTGGTATACATCTTCAGCTGCATAAATACAATGAATGGAAACCGGAAAATCTAATTGCTTTGCTACTTGCAACTGTTTTGAAAAACATTCCAGTTGCAATTTATGTGAGTATTGACCTTTTCTATAATCTAAACCAATTTCACCAATTGCCCTTATTTTATCTTTCATATCATACTGAAGATATTGCTGGTAAAGCCATTCGTCAATTTCAATATTATCTTGTTCTAATTGTTGACAAAAACACGGATGAATTCCAATTGCCGAAAAAACTTGCTCATATTTGCTGCTTAAAAAAAGGACGTCTTTTATACTTTGGTATGTTGTTGCACACTCTAAAAAAAAATCGACTTGACGAACCAGATGGTCACGCAGCTGATTAAAACATGGATGCGCCAAATGAATATGAGTATCAAAAATCATAAATACATTCCTTGTTCTGTTTCATTAAAATCAGTATAACACATCCATTCTAAATTAAAAAGTTTTCCTTTGGGATTAATTTTCCAAATAAATAAGGCAAAAATCATTCAATTTTTGCCTTATTTATATTATTGATATTTTTATTTAGCACGGCGACTGCGTTGTATTGCCTTCACTAACTCAACCGCAGGAATAATCAAAATTGCTAATCCTAATGCTGTTAAATACTCGAAAAACGATATATCCTCAAAAGAGAAAAGATTAGCCAATGCAGGTACATAAATCACTGTTAAAGTTAATAGCAATGAAACAGCCATTGCTCCATAAAGATACCAATTATGTCCTTTCATTTTAAAAATAGAGCCATGTTGAGAACGCATATTAAACGCATGGAATATTTCAGCCATAGACATTGTGATAAATGCCATTGTCATACCATCCGGGCTGTTTGTTATTTCCCAAACACCCGCCTCAATATAATGGCCAATAAAGTAAGCAGCCATCGTCAAAATTGTTACCAATATTCCCTGATAGGCAATATCAAATCCTGCCCCACCCGCAAAAATTCCTTCTTTTGAAGAACGCGGTGCTTTTAACATAATATCTTTTTCACTTTCTTCCATTCCTAACGCTAAAGCAGGGAAACAATCGGTAACCAAATTAATCCACAAAATATGTACAGGTTCTAAAATAGTAAAACCAAGCAAAGTTGCAAAGAAAATACTTAACACTTCGCTTAAATTTGAAGCCAAAAGGAATTGAATACATTTTTTTATATTATCATAAATCCTTCTACCTTCTTCAACTGCTGAGACAATTGTCGCAAAATTGTCATCGGCCAGCACCATATCTGCAACATTTTTAGTTACATCTGTACCTGTAATACCCATTCCAATGCCAATATCTGCACTCTTTATTGATGCAGCATCATTAACACCATCCCCGGTCATTGCAGTTACATTCCCTAACGCTTTCCAAGCATTTACAATACGTACTTTATGTTCGGGTTGTACTCGTGCATAAACGGAAAAGTCTTTTACACGTTCTGCAAAATCAACGTCACTAATTTCACTTAATTCTAGACCTGTGATAACCTCTTGTTCACTTTGAATAATTCCTAATTCTTTTGCAATAGCTATCGCAGTATTCTTATGATCTCCAGTAATCATAATTACACGAATTCCTGCCTGTTTGCACTCATCTACAGCAGCCTTTACCTCAGGGCGGACCGGATCTATCATTCCGCTTAGTCCAACAAAAGTCATCTCTTTCTCTAAAGTATCTGCCAAATAATTTTCAGGCACCTCGGCGTATATTTTATATGCAGCACCTAATACACGCAAAGCACGGTCAGCCATCTGCGTCATATTGCTCAATATATTTTGTTTTTTCTCTTCAGTTAGAGGCAATACCTTATCACCATGCAGATAGGATGTACAAATGCGTAAAATTTCATCTGGTGCTCCTTTGGTAAATTGCACAATCTCACCACCATGTTGATGAACTGTAGACATTAACTTACGCATTGAGTCAAACGGCGCTTCACCGATACGCGGGTAATCTTCTTTTAATTCTTTTTTGTCTATACCCATTTGATAGGCATAATTAACTAAAGCGCATTCCGTAGGCTCTCCTACTGCTTGAGCATTTTTATCCAATTCCGCATCATTGCATAAAGCCATCGCTTTAATTAACAATGTTTGATTATCTGAACTGCATTCCACAACAGTCATTTTATTCTGAGTCAATGTTCCTGTCTTATCTGAACAAATAATTTGTGTACAACCTAAAGTTTCTACAGCAGTTAATTTTCGAATGACCGCATTACGCTTTGACATTTTGGTAACACCGATAGATAGGACAATCGTAACAACCGCTGCCAATCCTTCCGGAATTGCAGCAACCGCAAGACTAACAGCAATCATGAAAGAATCTATAATAACCGGTGCTGTAAATTCTCCGTTTTTAATCAATCCAAAAGCAAAAATAAAAATACAAATACCTAAAACAAGGTATGTTAAAAGCTTACTGAGTTGACCTAATTTAATTTGCAATGGTGTTTGTTCTTTCTGCGCAAGCGTAAGTGCCGTTGCTATTTTACCCATTTCTGTCTGCATTCCGGTTGCCGTGACAATAGCCTTACCACGCCCATAGACAATTGTGCTTCCCATATAGACCATATTTTTACGGTCTCCGAGAGGAACATCTTTTTGATCTGCAGATATATTTAACGTTTTTTCAGTTTTATCAGAAGGGACAGACTCACCTGTAAGTGCAGCTTCTTCTGCCTTTATACTCATACTTTCCAATATGCGAGCATCTGCCGGTACTGCATCCCCTGCTTCTAAAATAATTACATCACCCACTACAATATCTTCGGATTTTATGTGTTGCATTGCGCCGTCACGCAAAACCTTTGATGTTGCACTTGTCATCTCTTTCAATGCGTCAATCGCCTTTTCCGCCTTACTTTCTTGTACAACTCCCAATATTGCATTGACGACAACAACAAATAAAATAATAAAAACATCTGCAAAAGATTCATTTGCATATGCTGCAGTAATACCTGAAACTACTGCTGCACCAAGCAAAATAATGATCATCGGATCCATTAGCTGTGCAATAAACTTTTTTAACATGGAATCCTTCTTCGGTTCAATTAATTTGTTTTTTCCATTTTCTTCCAGTCGTTGTTTCGCCTGTAAAGCATTTAATCCTTCAGGGGTAGATTCTGTTTCTTTACAAACAGTCTCTACAGGCTCTAGGTAAAATTTCATCTACATCCTCCTAAAATATTTATATATAAAAAAACCGTACATAAAAATATGTACGTGAGTCTCGTTCATTAAGGCAAACCATTCTGGCAAGCAGACGTGTTGTTGATTTGACACGTATCTCCTATTTAAAATACGCAAACTACTCCCTCTCTGATTGTATTAAAATAATATCATAGGCATACTGTCATGTCAAATCTTTTAAAATGCAGATTTGACAACCTTATTTGATAAGATTATATTATTAAGTATGTTAATAAATTATATTTATTTTTTATAAAGATTGCTTTGAGAACAAACTTATAAATATAAGAATTCTATCTCTATTCACTTGAAAGATATATTTTTATAGATTATACATGTTGTGTAATGTATTCTAATTATAAAATTTAAGATTATTTTTCTAAAAGGATTATTAATTATTTGAATCAAAATTTAAGAATGATTAGATGCAAGCCTAATTAGATTAGACTTTTAAATATTGAAGCTCAAAAGAGATTATTCTATTTCATAATAAATAATCTTTTTAAAGCATTTTGCAAATATTTTTTGATTAAAAAATAAAAGGAATGAAATTATTACTATGCAGCCATATGATATTATACATCCCATCAGCGTCAGCCAACTTAACCAATATTTAAAACAAAAATTAGATAATGACGATTTTTTAAAAACAGTATGTGTGGAGGGCGAAATATCAAATTTAACATTGCATACTTCCGGGCATATTTATTTCACATTAAAAGACTCGAGTTCATCAATTCGCGCTGTTATGTTTCGAGGCTTTCGTTCTTCCTTAAAATTTCTTCCCGCTAATGGTATGCATATTCTTTTAATTGGTAATGTTTCATCTTATGAAAAGGCTGGCACAATACAAATCTATGTCCAACGCATGATGCATTCAGGAGTCGGCGAAGTTTATCTTGAATTTGAGCAGTTAAAACAAAAGTTAGAAAAAGAAGGTTTATTCGACCAAGCTCATAAAAAAGCAATTCCTAAATATCCTAATAAAATATGTTTAGTAACTTCGCCTACAGGGGCTGCATTACAAGATATGCTGAATATTTTATTTCGCAGATATCCAATTGCCGAAGTAGAAGTGTGTGCAACAAGTGTACAAGGAGCTGAAGCTGTACAAGAAATATGTAATGCCATTACAATAGCTGATCATAAGAAAGCTGATGTGATCTTATTAGCAAGAGGCGGTGGTTCACTTGAAGATTTATATGTATTTAATAATGAGAAAATTGCCAGAGCAATTTATGCATCTAAAACACCGATTATCACTGGGATTGGGCACGAAACAGATTTTACTATTGCAGATTTTGTTGCAGACCTCCGCGCTCCCACACCTTCTGCTGCTGCGGAATTAGCAGTTCCAAATCAACAAGATATTTTATTGGATTTAATTAACGCAGAAAGTACATTGTCTTCTGCCCTTGCAGCACAAATTGAAAAAAAGAAGGTTCATTTACTAAAAATGAATGAAACATTAATTCGTTCTCTTTCCAACTTTCAGATTTATTTATACAATAAATTACAAGAACGGAAAATTCAATTAAAACAAAAAATAAACGACCATTTGAAAAATCTAAATCAGTTTTTGCAGATTAGAGCAATAAGCTTATCAGCAAATAATCCTCTTGCAATATGCGCTAAAGGATATGGACGTCTACAGGACACTTCCGGAAAACTTATTACATCAATATCGCAAATTGCATTGGAAGATAAAATTTTAATTTATTTACCCGATGGTCATTTGACAACAATAGTAATCCATAAGGAGAAAAAAAATGAGTAATGAAAAAAATTTTGAAGAAAAACTTTTGCGCTTGGATGAAATTCTCTCTAAGTTTGATAATATTGCAGATATGCCGCTTTCCCTCGATGACGCACTCTCTCTTTATGATGAAGGCATGCAACTCATCCAAGATTGCACTGTGACTTTAGAAAATGCACAAAAAAGAATAAAAGAAAGATCAAGTTTTGATGAAGAATAACTTAAACCAAAGCTGTAGTATTTATTCTACTGCAGCTTTGATTATTATTATTTTTTAACACTTAATCAACTTTAACTTTTCCGGCCAATACCATTTTATAATCCTCATAATTTCTCTTCAACAATTCTGGCGTATCCAGTCCATATGGGCATTTAGCCTTACATTGGCCGCAATGAATACAATCCTCAATTTTTTTCATCATTTCTTGAGCTTGTACGGTTAAATGTCCTGCTGAAGGAGACCGACGTAACAATAAGGACATTCTTGCACATGTATTAATCTGAATCCCGACCGGGCAAGGCATACAATACCCGCAGCCACGACAAAATTCTCCTGTCAATTCTTCCTTTTCTTTTTGAATAAATTCCATGCGTTCTTCTGTCATTACCGTGGGGGAATCCATATAGCTTAGCCATTCATCTAATTCTGATTCCCTTTGTATTCCCCAAATTGGCAAAACATTATCAAATTGCGACATGTACGCAAATGCAGAAGCAGAATCAGTAATCAACCCTCCTGCTAATCCTTTCATTGCAATAAATCCCATGTTTGCCTTTTTACATTTTTCCACTAATTCCAACTCTTTTTCAGAAGACAAATAACTAAACGGAAATTGCAGAGTTTCATATAAACCGGAATCAATTCCTTCATGAGCTACCTTAAGAATATGATTTGTCATTCCAATATGTCGAATCATTCCCTTTTGTTTGGCTTCAATCATGCACTCGTACATTCCTGTCCCATCACCCGGTTTATAACATTGTTTAGGCCAATGAAATTGATAAATATCAATATAATCTGTTTGTAATTTTTTTAGGGACATTTTCAAATCCTTCCAAAAATCTTCTGGCGTTTTAGATGCCGTTTTCGTCGCAATAAAAATTTTATGTCGAATTCCTTTAAAGGCATTCCCAAGTTTTTCCTCACTATCGGAATAAGCTCGTGCGGTATCAAAAAAAGTCATCCCACCATCATAAGCTTTATGCAGAATACGTACTGCAGTTGACATATCAACTCGCTGAATCGGTAATGCTCCAAAAGCATTTTGCGGAGTAGTAATTCCCGTTGTTCCCAAAGTAACCATTTTCATTTTTTATACCTCCTAATTCTTAGTTACCAAATACTTGTTTGGCAAGTTGCATATTTTGGGTAATTTTAACATCAAAAGGACATCTGCTTTCACAGACTCCACATTGAATACACTCACCTGCTTTGTGTTCCAAAGAAGAATAATGTTCCCTTACTGTTTCAGGAATCTGTTTTTGCGCTTTTACTAGATTCAAAAATTTAATTACTGTTGCTATATCAATTTTTTTAGGACAGGGAGCACAGTGTCCACAATACATGCAATGACCACTCCAGCTAATTTTAGGAAGAGTAGCAAATGCCATTGCATAATCTTTTTGCTCATCTGTAGCTTGCTCATATGCTAAAGAAGCGTTTAACTCTTCTTTTGTATGTACACCAACCATAATAGAAGCAACCGCAGGGCGCGTTAATGCATAGTGTAGGCATTGGAAAGAAGTCAATGCTTTCCCTGCAGGAGAAAGCTCCTCATCTAAAAGGTCTCCTCCACCGAAAACCTTCATTACCGTAATCCCAACACCTAATCTTTGACACGTTTCATATAAAAGTTCTCTTTGCGGATCCATATTTAAAAGAGGTTTTTCATAGCTTTCTTCTTTAAATAAAATATCTATATCCTCTGTCGCAGGCAATAAATCATAACATGGATTAACGCTAAACATTAACACATCAATTAAACCACTGTTTACAGCTTTTAACGAAACATCAGGATTATGACTACTCATTCCGATATATCTGATTTTTCCCTGTCTTTTCAATTCTTTTGCATATTTTACAACATCTCCTGAACAGACTTCTTGCCAGTCTTGCTCGGAATCAACATAATGAATCATTCCGATATCAACGTAATCAGTTTGTAAACGCAGCAATAAATCTTGGAAACCTTCTTTTACTTCTTGAAGTTTTCTTGTCCTTTTATATTGTCCATTTTTCCAAACCGAACAAAGGTGTGCTTGGTAAATAAATTGTTCTCTTCTTTTTGCAATAGCCGTTCCGATATGGCCACGCATTTCAGGATCAGGCGAATATAAATCCATGCAATTTATTCCTGCTGCAATTGCAGCATCTATAAGCAAATTTGTTTCTTCTTCAGTCTTACCGATAAATCCTTCACAGCCCAATCCAATTTCACTAATTTGTAACTCTGTTTTTCCTAATCTACGGTATTTCATTAAGCTTTTTCCTCTCCAATGTTATTTCTCTTTATATATTACTATCTAAAGCATACTTGAGGTCAAGCATTAAATGTACCTGAAAATTAAAAAACCAGCATTATAAATGCTGGTTTTCATTATTAATTCTCCATGCGTATTACTGCCCCAACTTCTTTTACTACAGACATTTTTTTAAAATCAGAAACTGCCTTTTGCACATCCTTTTCCTTGGCCGGATATGTTAAAAAAACAATTGTTGCTTCATCTTTTTTTGCATCTTTTTGAATAACCGATAAAATACTAATTCCATAATCTCCCATTTGCTTTGTAACCTGCGCCAAAACACCCGGAACATTCAATAAATTAAGCCTAATATAAAATGGACACGTCCAGTTGTCTTCAAAATATAGAATGGGAGAAATAAAATTTTTGGTATTTTCAAAAGTAGAATATCTATGTTGACAAGTATGTGCTGCATAAATGACATCCGAAAGAACCGCGCTACCTGTAGGTAAAGCTCCTGCGCCCCTTCCATAAAACATAACATCCCCCACCGCACTTCCATTCATAAAAATCGCATTAAATGAATCTCTTACATTTGCCAACGGATGCGTTTGAGGAATCATTGTCGGATGCACTCGCAGTTCGATATTATCCTTTTCCCTTTTAGCAATAGCCAATAATTTTATTACATATCCAAAGTCAGAGGCATACTGAATATCCTGTTTGGTAATATGAGATATTCCTTCCCGATAAATATATTCTATTGGCAATCGTGCATGAAAAGCTTTTGATGCTAAAATTGAAAGTTTATACATCGCATCAAATCCTTCTACATCCGCCGTAGGATCTGCTTCTGCATATCCTAATTGCTGGGCTTCCTTTAATACATCATCATAGTCTTTCCCTTCAGATGTCATTTTAGTTAAAATATAATTGGTTGTCCCATTAATAATTGCAAAAATTGAATACATCATATTTGCTTGCAAGCTGTCATCTAATGCACGTAAAATCGGGATTCCACCACCAACGCTTGCTTCATAATAGAACCCAGCACCAGTTTTCTTTGCAGCTTCTTCTATCTCCGGCCAATAATTTGCAATCATCTGTTTGTTGGCTGAAACAACAGTTTTCCCAGCATGCAATGCCTGAATTACATAGGTTCTAGCAGGTTCAATTCCTCCCATTGTTTCTATTACTATACCAATTTCGGGATCGTCAAGAATATCTTGAATATTCGCAACCTTTTTTTCTTCCGGTATATCTAAATGATAACTCCTTGATAGTATTTTTTTTATTCTCAATTGCAGCAATTCTTTATGGGCAATCTGATCTCGATTATCCTCTATAATCTGATAGACTCCAGAACCCACTGTTCCTAGGCCTAGAATGGCAATATTAATCTCCTTCATAATACACCCCTTTTCAGCTGATATTCACTCATGATTCTTTTGGTATATGATATGTAAACCATGTAAGGTTAATAAACTATCAATTACATCAATCATTTTAGTCTCTGAAGCTATTGTATTTGCCATTCCCCCGGTTGCGACCACTTTGGCATTTTGCCCCAGTTCGGCTTTCATCTTACGAAGAATATAATCAACCTGTCCAACATAACCATACAAAATACCCGATTGCATACATGCTATCGTATTTTTATTAATTACACGTTTAGGTTTAATTAATTCTACTTTAGGGAGCTTAGCTGTATTATTTGTTAACGCATTAGCAGAAACAATTAATCCCGGGCATATTGCCCCTCCTAGAAACTCCCCTTTTTTAGAAATTGCACCGAAAGTTGTTGCAGTTCCAAAATCAACTGTAATACAAGGTCCCCCATATTTTTCATATGCAGCGACAGCATTTACAATTCGATCTGAACCCAATTCTTTTGGATTATCATATAAAATATTAATACCAGTTTTGATTCCCGGTTCTACAAAACAAGGGCGTTTTTTAAAATATGTTTTACACATATGTTCAATTGTATAATTGATAGAAGGAATAACCGAAGATATCATAATTGCTTCAACTTCTTCCGGTAATAAATGCAAATAATCTAAAAATGAAATCATTTTTATCCCAATCTCATCAGATGTGGCATGTAATTTAGTCGCCATACGCCATGAGTTTCGCAATTTATCCCCTTCAAATAAACCACATTTAATATTTGTATTTCCAATATCTATAACAATAAGCATTCGTACTATCCTTTTAATCCATCTTTGTTCTGTGTACTCTTTTTAAGTGTTTTCCCCACAGCAATTATAATTGGACCACAAATTATCGCAGCAGCTAATGCTTCACAAGATCCATTTAATGCACCAACCCCTGCAATAATAGACAGAACTGCAGAAGCATCAAGACCTTCAACAACGTAGAATAAAAGCATTAAACCCAAATACAAGATGGTATTTGTTAATGATCCTGCTATAGGTGCAATAACCACAGCCAGAGTAGGTTTCTTTTTATATAACAGCATATAAACCCATCTTGCGATAACCGGCACCATTAATCGTGAGGCCACTGACATAATAATTACCAACACAGGACTTGCCGACAATAGCGGAGCAACAAGCGCTGATGTAGCAGTAAACGCTTTCCAAACACTTGTCAGTCCAAATAATAGTCCTAATAACAATCCTGCTTTTGAGCCGCATAAAATAGCACCAATAATCACAGGTATATGCATTGTTGTTACATTAGCAGGCGGGATTGGTATAATTCCAATATTAGTTAATCCTAATACCAGAGCCACTGCAGCCAACATACCTGTCATCGCAATTGTTTTGACCTTACTACTATTACTACTATTCATTTTTCCTCCGTTCCGGCTCCAAAAAATTACTGTTCAGCTATAAAACAACTAGAGTTTTTCAAAAAATACTCTGCATAATTTCATTCATCAGCAAAAACAGCTAATTATCAATATGGATGCCCGACATTTTTATCTATTATACTTGATTTATTAAATGCTTGCAATAACCTTATTAATACAAATATTTCTGATAAGATATATACACCATATAGGCCATCCATAAAAAAGCATAAAGCGCTGTAATATCTCCCCGCTTTATTTTTACTCCCAACAGAAAAATAGAAAGCAAAGCAATATTAAGCGCAGAAAAAAAATCCTTTTGATAAGAAAAAAGATATGTAAAAAATGAAAAAAGAACAAATAGAAAAACATCAATCAGTATTTGTGTTTTTTCTATGCCAATTTCTTTATAAAACAACAGATAAAATTGTTTGCCTAAAATTGTACCAATAACACATAACCAAGATAAAATATATATCCACTTTAAACTTTCTTGGTTTATTTCATTCCCTTCAATAAGAAAAACAGAAATAACAATCTGCGAAAACAAGGCTATACCGGCTATAAGCATACCATAAAATAACTTTCTTTTTTTCATTAATATACCTCCTATTTTTATCTTATTTTAAAAAAAATAAAAAAGAAGTATATAAAATCTCAATGAAATGATATCGTTTAAAAATCTTTTCTCAGTTCTTAATAGGGGTATTATGATATTTCTTATTAACTTTAACATTGATGATAGCCTATTTTTAGCTGTTGCAATTCATTTCCGAGTTTCCGTCATTTTTGAATATCACATTCTCTCTCCTGTTCATAATAAATAAAATAAGAAAAATATTATACTGCAAAAACTTCTTCATGCTAAGAATATTTGACGATAAAATAAATTAAGGCTTCGGAAAATTTTCCGAAGCCTTAATCATTTTGTGTTTAAAGCCGTGATAAAACTTCTTTTGTAAAAAAATCTTCAGTGTTCTGATCATTAAGTGAATATAATTTTCCCTCAAAAGTTGTACAAACACCTTTTTGACAATTCCCCGTACAAAAAATTCCTGCCAATTCAACTTTATCTGTCACATGATGATCTTCTATCAATTTTTCCAATTGTTCCACTACACGCGCCGAGCCTTTTATATGGCAAGCGCTACCAATACATACTGTAATCTTTTTCATCTTTACTGTTCTTCTCCATTTTCACTTTTCCGCTCAATTACACGGTTACGGAAATAAAGTGCAATATCAGTGCATACCATAATGACATTGGGAAAATAAAACCAAAATGCCAGATTGTAAGTATGAGTTAGACATTTAGAAACAATACCGCAAATATAACCAAAGCAGATAAAACAACTAAACATCAAACTCTTGCCTTTCGTTGACCGCGAACGATAGGAACGAATAATAGATAACGGCCATGAGATTCCAAAACTAATAATCATCAATGTCTCAAGTATATTTGCCAAATTTTCCATAAATTTCAAACAACTTCCTTTAACCTAAATTAAGTTCAAATTAAATAATTTTTAGATTGTATTTCTCTTGCGCGTATAATCAGGAAGAAGTTTAGGAGATACTATATCGCTATGGATTCCAGCCTCCTCCATTTCTTTAGCAAATTTAGCAACATGAGAAAGAGTCAATTTTCCTACTGTAACATTACGGCTTTTGATTGCAGCATTCTTACCCGCACTTCTGCCAAAAACAATAATATCTAACAAAGAATTTCCCATTAATCTGTTTCTTCCATGAATACCACCAACAGCTTCTCCTGCAACAAACAAATTCTCTACCGCAGTCATTCCATCAGGCGTAATCTGCAAACCTCCATTTTGATAATGCAATGTCGGATAAACAAGTATCGGTACTTTTCTAATATCAATATCATACTTTGCAAACATACGCATCATTGCAGGAATCCGCTTTTCAATTGTCCCTTCTCCTCCCTTTATTTCAATCATTGGCGTGTCTAACCATACCCCTACTCCGCTTCCTGTATGAACTCCTTTTCCATTGGTTGAACATTCGCGGATAATAGATGCCGCAGAAACATCTCTTGTTTCCAAGGGGTGCATAAATGCTTCACCTTCAGAATTAATTAACATCGCGCCAACAGAACGAACCTTTTCTGTAACCAGAGCGCCAAAAATTTGCTCGGGGTATGCTACACCGGTAGGATGATATTGCAATGTATCTGCGTATAATAATTTTGCTCCTGCACGATATCCTAAAATCAAACCGTCCGCTGTTGCACCATAATGATTAGAAGTGGGAAATCCTTGATAATGTAAGCGCCCTGCCCCACCGGTAGCAATGATTACGGTTTTTGCACGTGCTATTTTAATTTCTTTTGTTTCCATATTTAACAGCACAGCACCAGCCGCCTTGCCATCCTGATCTAAAATCAATTCGATTGCTGCAGTAAAATCAACAACAGGTATTTCGCGATTTAACACCTCGTCGCGCAAAGTACGCATAATTTCTGCGCCGGAATAATCTTTTGCCGCATGCATTCTCTTTCTAGATGTCCCACCGCCATGCGTGGTAATCATTGTACCATCTGCAGCTTTATCAAACTCTACTCCAAGTTCGTTAAGCCACTTTATAGCTGCCGGAGCTTCCATAACCAATTTTGATAACAACTCCGGTTTATTTGCAAAATGTCCGCCCCCCATTGCATCCAAATAGTGAATTGCAGGCGAATCATTCGGCTTATCCGCAGCCTGAATACCACCTTCAGCCATCATCGTGTTGGCATCGCCAATGCGTAACTTAGTGACAATCATGACTTTTGCCCCTGCTTCATCCGCTTCAATTGCAGCAGAAGCTCCTGCGCCTCCGCCGCCAATAACCAAAACATCAACATCATAATCGACTTTTGTCAAATCAATTTTTTCTGGATGAATTCGACTATTTGCCTGCAACAAAGCAGCAAGCTCCGTTGGCACTTTATCTCCTTTATTTGGACCAACTTGCAATATTGCAAATTCGTTTTGCTTATAGTCAGGATGATACGTTGCAAGGAGGGTTTCCTTTTCCTCAGCAGTCATCCTTCTGGGTTCCAGCTGGATATTTTTTGCTCTTGCTGCTTCCACTTTCTTCATGGATTCCAGTATTTCACCACTGTACATCTGCTTATTTCCTCCTTATTTTTCAATGTCTCTATTATTATAAAGTTCTTTTAATTCTTCAATTGGCTTCTGCATAAGACTTTCAATCAAGGCATTGAATTCACCGTTTTGAATTTCCTCTACACGATGCTCTAAATGTTCTGCCTTTGGTGCAATATATTTTCCGGTCAGACGACGTGCCAACAAAGCAACCTGTGGATGCGAAATTCCGGCCGGGCAACGCGAAGAACATACTCCGCACATTACGCAGTCAAAAGATTCCTCTGCACATTTTTCATATTCGCCGCGTTGCGCATATGCAATATATTGCATGACATTCAATTCTTGTGTACAGCTTTTTGTACAGGCATTGCAGCCTATACAACTATAAATTTCCGGATAAAGCTGCATCATGATTTGCTCTGTTGGCTTAATTTTATTAATATCATAAACCTGTTTTTCTAATGGGAAAAAGGGCAGGGTTGCGATGTACATATTTTCTTGAACTTGTGTTTGACATGCCAAACATGCATGCAATTCTCTCTCTCCCTTAATTCGGTAAATCGTTGCACATGCTCCGCAAAAACCGTTTCTGCATCCACAACCACGTACAAGTTGATAACCAGCATACTCTAATGCGCCCATAATCGTTACGCTGGCAGGCACCTCATATTTTTTACCCATCAGGAATACATTGACCATCTTTTCCATGTTCCTGTTCTCTCCTTTTAATTAATATTCATTTGGAAGTTCACCTAGCTGATCAAAGCGAAAAACCGGACCATCTTTACAAACATACTTAGAACCAATATTACATCTTCCGCACTTTCCAATACCACATTTCATTCTTAATTCCATAGTGGTATATACTTGTGTATCTTGAAATCCCAATTCTTTCAAACCGGCCAAAGTAAATTTAATCATAATGGGCGGGCCACACATCAGGACTGTTTTGCGTATATCCGGATTTAATTCTTTAACATAGTTTGGTACAAAACCAACGTGGCCATCCCATCCTTCCTGCTCCCTATCAATGGTTAGGTTAACTTCAATTCCTTCATCGTTCATCCATTCGTCAATGATTTCCCGATAGTCAACCAAATCATCTTTGGATCGTGAACCATAAATAATTTGCACACTTCCATAATTTTTTCGATTATCCCGCACATAATTAATTACAGAACGAAGTGGAGCCAAACCTATTCCACCTGCAATAAACAATAAATCTTTTCCTTTTAAATTTGTTTCTACAGGGAAACCGTTTCCATAAGGGCCGCGAATTGTAATTTGCTGACCAACCTCCATTTGATGTAACCAATCTGTTACACAACCGCACTTTTTTATACTAAACTCAAGAAAATCTTTATTTGTAGGTGATGAAGTAATGGAAAACAAAGCCTCTCCTACACCAGGCATTGAAAGCATTGCGCACTGGCCTGGGATATGTTCAAATACTTTTTTCCCATCAAGACCTACTATGCGAAAAGTTTTAACATCAGGAGTATCAATGCGAATATCTGTCACAACACCAATTTTGGGAATCAATGCTTCTGTATTCATTTTTCTTCTCCTTCCAGCGTTTTCATCACTTTTACAATATTCATTGAAATCGGACATTTCTTTAAACAACGGCCGCAACCTACACACCCGAATTCACCATCATTATTTATTGGAAAATACACTAATTTGTGCATAAACCTTTGACGAAAACGTTCCAGCTGTGTTAACCGCGGCTGTCCTCCTGCCATCTTCGTAAAATCAGAATACATGCAGCTATCCCAACAGCGGAAACGCTTAATTCCTTTTCCTGTATCAAAATCACGTATATCATAACACTGACAGGTAGGGCATACGAACGTACATGTTCCGCATCCTAAACATGCTTCAGAAAGTTCAGCCCATTTTTCGGAATTAAAAACTTCCAGCTGATCCTTATTTTCAAAATGTTTGGTTGACAGTGTTGCCAAAGGAAGCTTATCTAAATATGTTTTTGTTTGCTGCTTTTGGCGTAAAACAGGACTCTCATCTGCCTCTTCCAATAATGCACCACATTTTTCTAGTAATTTTTGTCCTTTATCACTCTGCGGTTGAAAATAAACTGCGTCTTCAGTAATCCAAGAAGCAACATCTCCCTCAGGCTGAGTTGCATCAATACCAAATGTACGACAAAAACATGTTTCCTCAGGATGTGTACACGCTAAAGAAATGATTGTGCCATGCTCACGTCTGGATTTATAATATGTATCAACGGGATTTGATAAAAATACTTTATCTAAAATTGCAAAACTACGCACATCGCATGCTCTTACACCAAAAATAACAAAATCTTCTTTTTCGGTACGTGAATCAATAATTTCAATTTCCTTACCTTTTACCTTAAAATCAACCAAATTTTCAGTCTGCGGAAAAAAGAAATCTTTTGCACTGCGCACTGTATTGCAGCCTACTGAAAGCTTTGCTCCTTCAGTCCATCTTTGAAACTGTAACTGCCCTGCTTTGTTTTCAATTGGCATATATAAAGCTTGTTTATCTGCAATTTTCGCAAAAAATGCATCTAAATTCGCAAGGGAAAGTTTTTTCATCAGTGATTGCCTCCCTTTTTATAAACTATACTGGGCTCAACATCTTCCGTATTATAAATATTTAATGGTGCTCTCGATTCAGTATCTTCACCAGCTTGATAAGTCCCGTAAAACTCATTAATATCTTTAATAAATTTACGATTCAACAAATGTAGCGGAATATTTTGAGGGCACACTCTCGAACACTCGCCACAATCAGTGCAACGCCCTGCAACATGGAAAGCACGAATAATATGAAACATATTTTCCTCAAAACTATCTGCTGCTGCCTTATTCGCTATTCCAGACTTTGGATTATCAAAAACACAATTTTCACATGAACATGCCGGGCAAACATTACGACAAGCATTACAGCGTATACATCTGGAAAATTCCCCTCTCCAAAATGCAAAACGTTCATCTGGAGTCATTGCTTCTATTTTTTCTACCATATCAAAACGATGACTATCTAAAACTTCTCCATCTCTTCCTATTAGCTCATCATAGATTACATGTTTTTTGCTCTTACAATTCAAGCAACGTTCAGCCAAAGCATCTTCTTTTGCAATCGTATGATCACCATATAATGTATGTATAATAAAGTTATCGTTTTGAGTTTCAATACCAACAATTCCTTGAATATCTTGTTTCTTCAAACAATCCAGATCTATTTTGCCATCACAAGGAATTCCAACAGCATATACATGGTCTCTCCAAATACGATGTTCTTTTAATAATTGATTAAAGCTATAAGTGTCACAAGGCTTTAAAAAGACTAAAACTTTCCCCTCTTTTCTAGACTCTTTAATCAAGTATTTTGATAAATTGTTAGCACAAAAATCATCATAAACAAATTCCGCATCAATCTCTTCGGTGTTATTAAATACCGCAGGAGTTATATCATAAACAAATTCGCCTTTTTTCCAGCCAAGTACGCGATTGACAGTCCCGTTCTGCAATAATTCTTTTGCTTTTTCAGCCATTATTCTTTGCATCTCAGATCCTCCAATCTTTTATTTTCACCCAATTTTGTAATTGTTTCAACAAAATCATTCATTGTTGCTGCAAATTTCGCACCCTCCGCCGCAGAAACCCATTCCACTCTTGTACGTTCTTTTTCAATTCCTAGGTAATCCAACATGGAAAACAACAATGTCATACGTCTTCTTGCATAGTAGTTACCGCTCGTGTAATGACAATCTCCTGGATGGCACCCACAGATAATCACTCCGTCTGCTCCTCTTTGAAACGCTCTTAAAATAAACATTGGATTTACTCTGCAGGAACAAGGCACACGGATAATTTTTACATCACTAGGATAATTTAAACGATTTGTCCCAGCCAAATCTGCGCCCGCATAAGAACACCAGTTACAACAAAAAGCAACTATCTTTGGCCTAAATTCTTTTATTTCGTTTACTTGCATATTGCATCTACCTCCGCCATGATCTGGCTGTTTGAAAAACCTTTAAGGTCCATTGCGCCAGAAGGGCATGCAACTGTACATGCACCACAGCCCTGGCAAACTGCTTCATTAACAACTGCGACTCGTCTGATTGCAACTGTACGGTCCGGCATACGAAATTCTTTATCAACATATGTTATCGCACCGTACGGACACACTTTTTCACAAGAAGAGCATCCATTACACATCATCTCATCTGAATGCGCAACACATGGATTTGCCGTTAAGGTATCTTTCGCTAATAAGCCGATAACTTTCGCTGCTGCCGCTCCTGCTTGAGAAACAGTTTCAGGAATATCTTTCGGGCCCTGGCAAGTACCTGATAGGAAAATACCTGCTGTCGGACTTTCTACAGGTCTCAACTTGGGATGTGCTTCCGTAAAGAAATCATTAGTATCCATACTTGCTGTTAACATTGTTGCTAAGGGACGTGCACTCTTATCAGGCTCAATTGCCGTCGCCAAGACGACCATATCTGCATCAATATGCAACTGCTCATTAGAAATCAAATCCGATGCCTGGACCATTAATTTACCATCTGCCTTTGGAGCTACTTTACCAACCATTCCTTTAATATAGTGAACGCCATATTCCTCGGCAGCTCTACGGTAAAATTCATCAAAATTCTTTCCTGGAGTACGAACATCAATATAAAATACATAGACATCTGTATCCGGATATTTTTCTCTGGTTAACATCGCATGTTTTGCGGTATACATACAGCAAATTTTTGAACAATACGGTTTACCGCAACCTGATGTATCTCTACTTCCTACACATTGAACAAAAACTATAGTATGAGGATGTTTTCCGTCTGACGGCCGTAATAATTGACCACTTGTAGGACCTGCCGCATTTGTAATGCGTTCAAATTCTAAAGAAGTAACAACATCCGGGCTTTGAGAATAAGAATACTCTTCAAAATTATCTAACTTTATCGGATTAAAACCTGTTGCAACAACAATCGCGCCATATTTTTGTTCAATCAATTGATCTTTTTGCGAGTAGTCAATTGCACCAGCAGTACATATCTTTTCACATAATCCGCATTTACCTGTTTTTAATTTCATGCAGTAATTTGCATCAATTGTCGCAACTTTAGGAACAGCTTGGGCAAAAGGGATATAAATTGCCCTACGTTTGTCCATTCCCAAATTAAACTCATTCGGAACATTTTTCTGCGGGCATTTTTCTGTACATAATCCGCATCCTGTACATACATTTTCATTAACATACCGTGCTTTTTTTCTGATTGTTACCTCAAAATTACCAACAAACCCTTTTACTGCCTCTACTTCACTGTAAGAATAAATTTTAATCTTTTCGTGTTGAGCAACATCTACCATTTTGGGCGTAAGAATACATGCCGCACAGTCCAAAGTTGGAAACGTCTTATCAAGTTGTGACATTTTTCCGCCAATTGTAGGTGATTTTTCCACAATATCTACCTCAAAACCGGCATCTGCAATATCAAGTGCTGTCTGAATTCCTGCAATCCCTCCGCCAATAACCAAAGCGCGCTTAACTACCGGGCTTTGACTAGCAGTTAATGGCGCATTAAGATGTACTTTTGCAATAGCAGCCTTTCCTAAAATAATCGCTTTTTCAGTAGCCGTAGCCATATCCTTATGAATCCAGGAACACTGCTCACGAATATTTGCTATTTCAACCATATATGGGTTAAGCCCTGCCGCCGCTGCAGTTTTGCGGAAAGTTGCTTCATGCATACGCGGAGAACAAGAACATATAACAATTCCTGTCAATCCATATTTTTTTATTGCATCTTTAATTGTATTCTGACCTGCTTCAGAACACATATATTGATAATTTGTTGCATAGACAACACCCGGTTCATGGCTTAACGCTTCAGAAACAGCAGATACATCTACCGTGGCAGCAATATTGCTGCCACACCAACATACAAATACACCTATTTTTTGCATTCTGTTACCCCCTACTTGCTGTACTTGCGAAATGCACTTACAATCGCTTGTTGAGGAAGATCTTCATCCAACAATTGCGGAATCTGATTAGGTTTCAAATGATTTTCTCCTTGCTTACGAATCACTTCCAAGCGAATTGCTTCTACAATTTTTGCCGGCTCTACCCCCCTCGGGCAACGTTCTACACAAGCAAAACAAGAAAGGCATTTATAAATTGATTTAGACTTAAGAAGTGGCTCTATTTCTCCTTTTTCCACCATATAAACAAACTGGTGTGGATGATAGTCCATCTCATCATAAGAAGGGCAAGTGCCAGAACATTTTCCACATTTCATGCATTTTAAAACATTTACTCCACTCACACGAAGGATTCTCTCTTTTTGCTTTTCTTTATTATCCATTTTAATCCTCCTTAACGCCAAGAGCCTCTGCAAGCAACTCGGTAAAATAGATAACCGGAAGATCATGTTCTGTGGCATTTTTACGCAAATTATATAAGCATAAAGGGCATGCAGTTGTGATCATTTCTGCACCAAATTCCTGTGCACTACCCATAACAGTATTACTCTTTTTCTGCGTCAATGCTTTGTCTTCCATTGTCAAATACCCACCACAACATTCATTGCGGAACGGATAGATTACTGGTTCTGCACCAATAGCTTTTATAAAATCTTCGATAATACGGGGATTTTCCGGATTATCCATCTGCATGACTTTACTTGGGCGTAAAAGCAGACAACCATAGTAAGCTGCAATCTTTTTGCCTTTTAGAGGATTCACTACTTTTTTCGCAATTTCCTCAAATCCAATACAATCACGTAACACCTCAAGATAGTGAAGCACTTTTGTTTCTCCATGATAAGGCGTTTTCAATTGAAGATAAATATTTGCTTTTGATGCAATTTTTTCATCATTCTGCATATCATTATTGACCTGCTTTAAAACATTATGACAGGCAGAACAAAGCGTGACCAAATCGTTACCCAAATCCCGTGCTAAAGTTAATGCTCGCACAGAAGACAATTTTGTCGCTGTTTCATCTTTAGCCATTGGATAAGTTCCTCCGCAGCACTGCCATTCGGGAAGTTCTTGTAATTCAATTCCTAAAGCTTTTGCGCTTTGATACGCATAAAAATTTAATTCTTTAGCTTTTGTTTTTAGTGTACAACCAGGATAATAGCTAAAAATCATTCTCTGTTTTCTCCTCTATCTTCTAGGTAATCAGTCGGCTCAGGCCATCTGCTCCGGATGAAAAACCTCATCGAATTTTTCTGCTGTCAAAAAGCCTAATTCAACACATGCTTCCTTTAAAGAAATATTGTCATGAAATGCTTTCTTAGCTGTTTTGGCAGCATTTTCATAACCAATATATGGGTTTAATGCCGTAACAAGCATCAAAGAATGATGTAAATTATAATGCATCTTTTCTTTGTTTGCCCGAATACCCACGGCACAATTACAATTAAAAGAGGTAATTGCTTCAGCAAGCAGCCTAGCAGACTGAAGAAAATTATAAATACAAACTGGCATAAAAACATTTAACTCAAAGTTACCTTGTGATGCCGCCATTCCAACAGCAACATCATTACCCATCACTTGAACCGCTACCATAGTCACTGCTTCACATTGCGTGGGGTTTACCTTTCCTGGCATAATAGATGAGCCAGGTTCATTTTCCGGAATAAAGATTTCACCCAGACCGTTTCTTGGCCCGCTTGCCAGCCAGCGTACATCGTTTGCAATTTTCATCATATCCGCAGCCAATGCTTTCAGTGCGCCATGAGCAAATACCAGTTCATCTTTACTCGTCAACGCATGGAATTTATTTGGAGCTGTTACAAATTGCTTGCCAGTCAACTGAGAAACTGCTTTCGCCACTTCCCTATCAAAACCTTTAGGCGCATTTAATCCGGTTCCTACCGCAGTCCCTCCTAGAGCAAGTTCTTTTAATTCAGGTAATGCAAGCAACAATAAGCGCTTATCTTTTTCCAAAGACGAGCGCCAGCCGCTAATCTCTTGAGAAAACTGAATCGGTGTTGCATCTTGTAAATGTGTCCGTCCACTTTTTACAATGCCATCATTTTCTTTTTCCAAACGTAAAAAAGTTTGAATCAGCGAATCAACTGCCGGAATCAATTTATCTTCAATGGTAACAACTGCAGAAATATGCATTGCCGTAGGAAAAGTATCATTAGAAGACTGGCTCATATTAATATCATCATTCGGGTGTAATATTTTTTTGCCCAATATCTCATTTCCACGATTTGCAATTACTTCATTCGCATTCATGTTTGATTGCGTTCCACTGCCTGTCTGCCAGACGACAAGTGGAAAATGCTCATTCAATGCACCACTAATTACTTCATCACAAGCCTGTGAAATCGCTTCCAGCTTTTCATTTGTCATCTTTTCCGGCTTCAATACGTTATTTGCCATTGCCGCCGCTTTTTTTAAAATTCCAAAAGCATAGATAATTTCTCTTGGCATTGTCTCTATTCCAACACCAATTTTAAAATTCTGATGGCTACGCTCTGTCTGTGCCGCCCAGTATTTATCTGCCGGAACTTTCACCTCACCCATCGAGTCATGCTCAATACGAAAATCCATATTTTATTTATCCTTTTTCTATTTAAATTTTCCTATAATGCGTTTATCCATATCAATATCATAGCTGCCATATTCTTTATTGCGGCAGCTATGATATTACATATTATATTTTATATAATAAATCAAAATTGAATATTAGAAATAACCTGTTTTAAATTATCTGCACTCTTGCGCAAAAGTGAAATTTCGTGTTCAGTCATCGGAGAAACAATTCTACTAATTACGCCGCTGCGGCCAATAATGCTGGAAATGCTAAGGCATACATCTTCAATGCCGTATTCTCCGTGCATCATGGAAGAAACAGTAAGAACAGTGTTCACTCCGCTTAAAATACTTTTGCAAAGATGAGATACAGAAGCTGCTATTGCATAAAAAGTAGCTCCCTTCCGTTCAATAATTTTCCCACCGGATTTACGAATATAATTTTCCACCTCATCGCGGTCTAATTTAGGAAGAATGGCAGATTTTTTCGTTAAGCTATCTGCATATGCATCAATATCAACATTGGAAATTGTAGCCAAAGACCAAGGAACAAAAGAAGAATCTCCATGCTCACCAAATACATAAGCATGTACATTTTGTTGATTAAGATTATAATATTCTGCCAAACGAGACCGCAATCTTGCTGTATCCAAAGCCGTTCCCGAACCAATAATTTGATGTTCAGGTAATCCCGAAATCTTAATACATTCGTACGTCAGAATATCCACAGGGTTGCTGACAATGACATATATCGCATTAGGCGCATATTTTACGATCTCATTAATAATCCCCTTTGTGATATTTACATTTGTCTGTGCAAGATCAAGTCTTGACTGTCCGGGTTTTCTCGCAATACCAGAGGTTAAGATGACAATATCGGATCCAACAGCATCCTGATAACTACCCGCATAAATTGAGGATGGTGAGCAATAAAGCACACCTTGACGGATATCCATTGCTTCTCCCAAAGCTTTTTCTTCGTTAATGTCGATCATAACAATTTCCGAGGCCACTCCATTTACTACCATTGTATAAGCGATTGTAGATCCTACGCTCCCTGCTCCGATAATAGTCACTTTGTTACTCATGATAATCTCCTTTATATTCCAAATATTATCTTTTACTACTTTTATCAATCAGCAGAAAATTCTGCTTTTTTTTCTTTTAAAAATTTGAAAATTACTGTGGCTTGCTTAGTTTCTCAGAGAGATGCTTTGATAGTAAAGCCAAAGAACAGGCCATATTTTCACTCTGAATCAACACATCCGAAGGCGCATTTAAATGTACCGGAGCAAAATTCCAAATTGCTTGAACCCCACTATGCACCAATATATCACATACATTTTGAGCTTCTTTACTGGGTACTGTAATAATCCCAATTTTGATTTGCATCCTTTTACACAAATCCATCAATTTATTTAACGGGAAAACCTGCTTTCCATTGATCTTACAGCCAATCAAACTCTCATTTATATCAAAAGCCGCAACGATATCCAAACCATACTCATCAAATCCACTATACGAAAGTAATGCTCTCCCTAAATTTCCTACACCAACCAAAACTGCACTATGCGTATCATCATATCCAAGAAAATGTTCAATATCACAAATCAGTTCGTCAATCAAATAACCAATTTTAGGACGTCCTCCATCACTAACTAATGAAAGATCTTTTCTGACTTGTACATCATTCAATCCCAAAGCTTCCGCAATCATTGTAGCAGATATATTTTGAGAATTTCCTTTAGACTGAGCTTTTAAATAGTTTAAATATTTTGGCAGCCTAGAAATCGTCTGCACAGAAACCGACTTGTAATCCATTTTATCTCACTCCAAACCAAAATACAAACTTTTATGTGCTTCTAGATACCTACTCTTTTTCTCACGATTTTATATTAATTGATTTTAGTTAAAAAATGAAATATAAAGAATTATATATCGATATTCTTTTATCGATATATAATTCTTTATATTTTTTATTTAATTTATTGTATTATAAAATATAAAATAAATAATAATTTTACCAAAAAGTTTATTTTTCCCCTGTCAGTTTTTATCTAATATATCTATTTTAAAATTTACACATATATATTTTTATATACATTTGACAATATACATATATATATTTATATATTCTTTATCTTTTTTAAATAAAATGCGACCTATTTTTATATAGATTATCCTTCCATTACATATATTTAGTACTTACAAAGTATTAAATAATTGTTTAATTATCATTTTGAATAGACGCAATTTCCACATTAATACCATGATTTCTATATTGATTCAATATTTTTTCATCTGCATATTCATCAGTTATGATAAGATCAATTTCTGCTGCATCCGCAAATTTCATAAAAGCACATTTCCCAAATTTGCTGGAATCGCAAAGTAAAACAACTTCGTTTGCGCGCCTTACAAATTCTCTTTTCACCAATGCAATATTTACATCAGTATTAGTTGCGCCTTTTTCAATAGTCATTCCCTCCGCAGAAAGAAAAGCTTTATCCGCATTAATATCTTTTAAAGTATCTATTGCAGTTTGACCAAATAAACTGTTAAATTTTGATCTCAAAAAACCTCCGGTCAATAAAATTTTTGCATCCGAATGAGAATTTAAATAATAAGCTACTTCTAAATCATTGGTAACAACAGTAATATCCGAAATTTCAGCGATCATCATCGCCAATTCCCTCGTTGTCGTCCCAATATCTATAATAATTTTATCTCCCGGCTCTACCATTGTTGCCGCCAATTTACCTATAGCTCTTTTTTCCTCCTGATGTTCTACTAAACGCTCTGTATAAGGCAAATCAAAATTTGTCTTTTTATTACTAAGCGCCCCACCATGAGTTCGCTTCAATAAACCGGCAAATTCCAACTCGCGCAAGTCATTACGTACTGTTGCTGGAGAAACACCAAATTCATCGCAAAGTTCAGAAACCGTTATTTTTATTCTTCGATTAACCAAATCGACAATCAACCGTTTTCTTTCCTCCGCAAAAATATTTTCATCATTTTTACTCAAGAGAATTTATCCTCCAAATATTTCAAGCGGCATGGCCGCATTTTTTACTATATAATATTTTACCATAAATACACTCAAAAACATATCCATATCCGTAATCAATTTTATTAGAATAAATATTTTAAAAATATATTCCCATAATCGGATATTTTAACTATCCATATGTTATACTGAAAAAAATCCTTTTGGAGTTAACTTGAGTTATGAAAAAAGTTCTTTTAATTGCTACTGGCGGTACCATTGCTTCAAAACCAACCAGATCTGGTTTGGCTCCACAGATTTCTTCGGAAGAAATAATTAATTTTGTCCCGGAAGCAGCTAAAATATGTCAAATTTCAACATTACAACTTTTTAATTTAGACAGTACAAACATCAATTACATTCATTGGCAAAAAATAGCTCAATGTATTAAAAAAAATTACTCATATTATGATGGCTTTGTCATTACGCACGGCACAGATACAATGGCTTATTCTGTAGCAGCAATATCTTATTTAATTCAAAACAGCCCTAAACCTATTGTATTTACAGGATCTCAAAAGTCTATCTATGAAAGAGATACTGATGCTCGGAATAATTTACTCAACGCATTTGTTTATGCTGTCGATCATCGTTCTTGCGGTGTACATTTAGTATTCGACAATCGGGTAATTTTAGGTACGAGAGCAAGAAAAATCCGAACAAAAAGTTATAATGCATTTTCTAGTATTGATTACCCCGAAATTGCAATATTTCGTGATCATCGTTTAATTTTTTATATAGAAGAAACCGTAAAAAGCAAATATCCCGATTTTTATACTACATTAAGCCCTACGGTTTTTGTCCTTAAACTGATTCCCGGGCTTGACACAAATATTTTTGAATATTTAATTATGCATTACGATGCAATTATTATTGAAAGTTTTGGTGTCGGTGGATTACCTTGTTACGAGAACGAAAATTTTTTAGACAAGATTAAGCTTTTTTTATCTGCGGGAAAAACTATTGTGATGGCTACTCAGGTTCCTTATGAAGGTAGTGATATGGGAATTTACCAAGTCGGTTACCGACTAAAAGAAGAATATGAACTGATCGAAGCATATACGATGACATTGGAATCTGTTGTGACAAAAATGATGTGGATATTAGCTCAAACAAAGGATCGTAATAAAATACGTTCTTTATTTTATACGTCGATACAAAAAGATATCCTTATCCCTTAATTTAAAATTTTGACCAAAAAAAATTAAAAGGAATTTATTTATACAAATCGAATTAATAAACAGAAATAAAATATAAGGAGGAAAATATGGCTATCTTAGAACTCACATTTCGCGCAGAATCCCTTGACTTTGATCAAAATGTCATGGTAATTTTACCTGAGCCCGAAAACCTCGGACTTGCAAAAAAAGCAACGCTTTTGACGGTGCTTTTCCAGTATTATATTTGCTCCATGGTTATTCCGATGACCATAGCTCTTGGCTTCGTCGAAGCAGTGTTGAACGATACATGACAGTGGATTCTTCTCGCCCTATGGTATGCATATGCCCGTCAGTTCAAAATTCATTTTATACCGATATGGAATACGGTTGGAAATATTTTACTTACCTGACAGAAGAACTTCCAGAATTACTTTCCCGCTGGATACGAATATCTACTCAACCAAAGGATACTTTTATTGCAGGCCTTTCTATGGGTGGATACGGAGCATTTAAAATTGCATTTTCCTATCCGGAACGTTTTGCTGCTGCCGCAAGTTTCTCAGGTGTATTAGACATCGTTAAAAGCGGAAAAGACAATGATCAAAAAGACAACGCGGTATACAATGTTTTCGGTATGAAGCGCAGTGAGTTAAGCGGAACACAACACGATCTATATTATTTATTAGATCAAGCCATTGCCAGCGGAAAAAAATTGCCCAAGCTTTACTCTTCTTGCGGAACCAAGGATTCTCTATACAAAAATAACCTTGCTTTTAGAGATTATATTCGGCAAAAAAATATTGATTATACTTATTCCGAAAAAGAGGGTTTAGCTCATGAATGGGCTTTTTGGGATAGTGAAATTAAAAAACTTTTAAATTGGTTACCTATTCAAGAAAATAAGTAAAAGGAGGAAAATCTATACTATGTCGCTAGGTTCATTATATTTTTATTCTGATGTTTTACATTCTTCTCAAAAAGTAAATATCCTTTTACCCGAACCACGTACAATATATCCGCATAAAAAAGAAGATATGGAGATTCTTTATTTGTTACATGGTATGCAAGGTAGTGCACACTCCTGGGTTTCCTCTAGTTCTGTAGAACGATATCTATATGAATCCGGCCGAAATATGGCCATCATTATACCAACTATGAAATCCAATTTTTATACAGACCATAAAATCGGTGATGCATATTTTACCTATATTGGTGAGGAATTACCAAAAATTATCAGAAGTTATCTACACGTTTCTCATCAAAGGGATCAAACCTACGTTGCAGGATTATCTATGGGGGGATACGGTGCAATAAAATTAGCGTTGAGTTATCCGGAGCAATTTAAAATGGCCGCCTCTTTTTCCGGCGCGCTGGGGATGGAAAATACTATGGAGCGTGCCGCTTCAGAGAACGAACACTATTTGTTTAATTTTATCTATGGATCTTTAAAGGAATATATCAATTCACCGAATGATACTACCTATTTATTAAATAAATGCGCTAAAAACAGTCGTATGCTGCCAAAATTGTATATTTCATGTGGAACGGCAGACAATTTATTTTCGGCTAACAAACAATTTGCCGAAAAGGCCCTTAACTTAGGTTATCAAGTTAAATTCCACGTTGAAAAAGAAATGGGGCATGCATGGCGTTTTTGGGATTTAGAAGTTGAAAAATTACTGCGAACTCTTTTATAATTGCTTTTAAATATAGAAACAAAAATAAAAGAGATGCTTTTAAAAGCATCTCTTTTATTTTCTGAAAAGTCCTTTAGAACGTTTCTCTGGCCTTTCAAAGCCTTCTAATTCCGCAATTAATTCTTTCTGACGTTCAGTTAATTTGCGAGGAATTTCTACATTTACTTTTACAAATAAATCCCCTTTACGATCTTGTCTTAAGTATTTTATTCCCTTCTCGCGTAATCTAAATACTGTTCCTGTTTGCGTTCCCGCCGGCATTTTATATTTTACTTCTCCTTCCAAAGTCGGTACTTGAAGTTCACATCCCAATGCTGCCTGACCAAAACTAACAGGCAAATCTAAATATAAATCCGCGCCTTCCCTTTTAAATTTCTTATGAGGCTTAACTCGTATATAAATAAGCAAAGCTCCTGCTTCTGCGCCTTGATCCCCGGCATTCCCTTGGCCATATAAAGTCAAGGTTTGGCCATCGTTAATCCCAGCAGGAATATTAATACTAATTACCCGTTTTTTTATTACTTTACCGGTACCTGCGCATACTTGACAGGGATCATCAATAATCTCCCCTGTACCGCCACACTGCTGGCATGTAGTAATATTCATAAAACCACCCATCGAACGTCGGATCTGGCCGCTGCCACCACATGTCGGGCAAGTCCTTTTTCCTGTTCCTTTTTTAGCACCACTGCCACCGCAAGCTTCACACTCTTCATAACGGTTAATCGTAATATCCTTTTTGACACCAAATGCCGCTTCTTCAAATTCAATTCGAATTGAAGTTTCTATATCCGCCCCTCTGGCTGGGCCACGTCGTCTAGCTCCTCCTCCGCCAAAAAAGCTTTCAAATATATCTTCAAATCCACTAAAGCCTCCGCCAAAACCACCGAAGCCGCTATACCCAGCGTTTGCTCCTCCGGTTCCATCAAATGCACCAGAGCCAAATTGATCATATTGCGCTCTTTTTTGATCATCGGATAAGACTTGATATGCTTCATTAACTTCCTTAAATTTTTGAGCCGCATTTTCATCATCTCTATTAAGATCAGGATGGTATTTTTTCGCTAGTTGTCGGTATGCCTTCTTTATTTCTTCCGCAGATGCATTTCGCTCAACACCCAGTGTTTTATAATAATCTTTATTTGCCAAGTTTCATTCCGCCTTTATACTCTACTTTTATTCTAATCACAGAAAAGAAGGCGATTTTTCGCCTTCTTTTCCCGCTTAAGCAAAGCGACTTAACATTCTTTATTTTTTATCGTTTTCATCTACGACTTCATAATCTGCATCAACAACATTATCTTTTTGATTGGAAGATTGCTGCTGTGCTCCATTACTTGTGTTTGCAGCATTTTGTGCATTAGCAGTTGTGCTATATGCCTTTCCAAACACCTCGTAAGATACACTGGTGAGCGCTTCAGTCGCTGCCTTTATCGCTGAAGAATCAGTTCCTTCTAACGCTTTTTTCAAATCGCTAACTTTTTCCTCAATGGATTTCTTGTCAGCTTCACTAATTTTATCACCTAAATCTTTCACTGTCTTTTCAGTCTGATAGACAATAGAATCAGCATTATTTCTAATTTCTATTTCTTCCTTACGCTTTTTATCTTCTTCAGCATATTGTTCAGCTTCTTTTACTGCCTTATCAATGTCAGCATCAGATAAGTTCGTAGACGCCGTAATCGTAATGTTCTGCTCGTTACCCGTTCCCAAATCTTTTGCAGAGACATGTACGATACCATTCGCATCAATATCAAAAGTAACTTCAATCTGCGGAACACCTCTGGGTGCAGGGGGAATTCCCGTCAAATTAAACCGACCTAAAGTCTTATTATATTGTGCCATTTCTCTTTCGCCCTGTAAGACATGGATCTCAACACTGGTCTGCCCATCTGCAGCAGTTGAAAATACCTGGCTTTTCTTAGTAGGAATCGTTGTATTTCTTTCAATCAATTTTGTGCATACACCACCCAATGTCTCAATTCCTAAAGATAATGGTGTAACGTCTAACAACAAAACGTCTTTTACTTCCCCGCTTAATACTCCACCCTGGATTGCCGCGCCAATTGCTACACATTCATCCGGGTTAATTCCCTTATACGGATCATGGCCGGTCAGTTCTTTTACTTTGTCCTGTACAGCAGGAATACGTGTGGATCCGCCTACCAATACAACTTTATCCAAGTCAGAAGCTTTAAGCCCTGCATCACGCAATGCATTTTGCACAGGAACTTCAGTTGCCTTTACCAAATCTTCTGTCAATTTATTAAATTGGGCTCTCGTTAGCGTCAAATCCAAATGTTTCGGCCCACTTGCATCCATCGTAATAAAAGGAAGGTTAATATTGCTCTGCATTACTCCAGAAAGGTCAATTTTTGCCTTTTCTGCCGCCTCTTTCAGTCTCTGCATAGCTGCGCTATCCTTAGAAAGATCAATACCTTGTTCCTTTCTAAATTCCTCAACCATCCAATTAACAATTCGTTCGTCAAAATCATCGCCGCCCAAATGTGTATTACCATTTGTTGCCAAAACCTCAATAACGTCATCCGCTATGTCCAATATAGACACATCAAATGTTCCACCGCCCAAGTCGTAGACCAAAATTTTCTGGTTTACATCTTTATCTAACCCATAAGCCAATGCAGCAGCTGTCGGTTCATTAATAATTCTCAGTACTTCCAATCCAGCTATTTTCCCAGCGTCCTTTGTTGCTTGCCGCTGTGCATCGTTAAAATAAGCAGGTACCGTAATTACTGCTTGAGTTACTTTCTCTCCAAGATAACTTTCCGCATCAGCTTTTAATTTTGCCAAAATCATTGCTGAAATTTCCTGAGGAGAATAGGATTTATCGCCGATGTGAACTTTTTTATTTGTACCCATATCCCTCTTAATTGAGGAAATCGTATTTTCGTGATTTGTTACCGCCTGACGTTTTGCAATTTGTCCTACCAAGCGTTCTCCTGTTTTTGTAAATGCAACAACAGAAGATGTTGTTCTCGCTCCCTCCGCATTAGGAATAACAACCGGCTCTCCGCCTTCCATTACAGCCATGCAACTATTTGTTGTACCTAAGTCGATACCGATAATTCTGCTCATATTATCCTCCTTAATATATAGAAACTTTTTTAATATTTATTTAACAACCACAACTAAACTATGGCGCAATACCTGTTCTTTTGTACGATATCCTTTTTGTAAAACAGTTCGTACAGTGCCACTTTTTTCCTCACCTTCAGGCTCCACCTGCATTATTGCATTATGCAAGTTAGGATTAAAGGCTATACCTTCTGCTTCTATTTCCTCAATCCCCATCTCAGTGAATATTCCCACAAGCTGTTTATAAACTTTCTCAATGCCTTCTTTTAATGAAGAATTCTCTTCAGCCGCTGTTAATGCACGTTCCAAATTATCCAATACAGGGAAAAATCTGGAAGCCGTATTCATCCGCTCATCTACTCTGGCTTTGGCAACAGCTTGTTCATTTCTCCGCTTAAAGTTTTCGAAATTAGCTCTTTCTCTTAATAACGCATCTAAATATTCATCTCGTTGTTGCTCTGCTTGTTTCAGCAATCCTTGTGTAGCATCTTCTTCCACATTATCTTGCTCTTGCACATTGGCTTTTTCATTATCCTTAAGCGTTTCTTCTTCCATCTTTATTTTTTCCTTTTTTTTATTTTCCTTTGCCATTGTTACTCCCATATCCATTATTTTCATAATTATTGTCTTCCGGTTCCAAGCTATGCATAAATATTTCATTCATACTAGAGCTCATACAATGGAGCACGGAAAGAATTCGCGCATAATCCATTCTTGTCGGACCAATCACTCCAAATGTACCTATCTTTTCATTACTGATGCGATATGTTGCAGTAATTACACTCATATTTTTCAACTCTGGAATTGCGTTTTCCCTGCCAATACGAATGGTAAACTCCATATCGTTATTCGCTGCTAAAATTTTATACAACGTATCCTTTGTTTCCAACAACGCAAGAAATCGTTTTGCTTTATCAACATTCTGATATTCAGGGTGATTAAATATATTTTTTGCACCACCCAAAACCACATCTTTTCCTGCCTGTGCATGCAAATTTTTCAATACTGCACCTAAAAGCTGCTCTGCAAATACTTTATGCTCTTTAAGATCGCCTTTTGCAAAATACTTTACTTGTTTCATCGCCTCTTCCAGTCGTTTGTTTACTACTAATTCAGTCAACCAATTTGAGATGTTTTCCAGATGGGAGTCTTCCATTTCCGAAGGGACGGTAATCAAAACATCTTTTACAGTTCCTGTATTAAAAATCAAAACAACCAAAGCTTTATTTAAAGAAATTTTAACAATTTGTATACGCTTAATTTCTGTCTTTTCTAATTGCGGAACCAAAACCAAAGAGGTTAGGTTTGTCATTTCTGAAAGAACTTGCGCAGTTGCTTCAATCACATTATTGACCTGATTCACCTTTGTATTCAAATAATGTTGTAAAAACTCAATTTCCTCCGCGTTTAATGTAGAAACATTCATTAAGGTATCAACATATAAGCGATAAGCTTTGTCTGACGGTGTACGTCCTGCTGAAGTATGAGGCTGCTCTAAATACCCTTCTTCTTCCAGATCCGCCATTTCATTTCTAATCGTGGCCGGACTAATATGCATATCTTCACGTTTTGCAAGGGTTCTGGAACCTACAGGAGTTCCCGTCATGATATAATCATCGATAATGGCTTTTAAAATCATTAATTTTCTCTTAGAAATACTCATGATATATTCCCCTCCTTGCAAATTATTAGCACTCTACAATATCGAGTGCTAATTTATATAATAAAAATAACACTCTTTTCTCGGTTAGTCAATAGCATAATTATGTATAATTCATTAACGATATATTGGATAACATCAATATTTTTACCATATTGTCAATTTTTATGTGTATAAAGAAACGAGCATATGGAAAATAATCCGTATGCTCGTTTCTTTATTAACCTAATTTACTTATCATATTATAAATTAAGCATTTCCTTTGCCTTTTTAACCAAATTTTCAGTTGTGAAGCCAAATTCTTTAAACAAAATTTCTGCAGGTGCAGAGGCGCCGAAATGATCTATGCACAGCGTATCTCCATCCAAACCTGTATATTTCTGCCATCCAAAGCTGCATCCTGCTTCTACTGCAATACGTTTACGTACATTGGAAGGCAAAACGCTTTCTTTATATTCTGCGCTTTGTGCATCAAATACTTCCTGGCATGGCATAGAAACTACACGTACCGCAACACCTTCATTAGTGAGTTGTTCATATGCCTTAACACATAATTCTACTTCAGAACCTGTACCAATCAAAATTAATTCTGGTGTTCCCTTGCAATCTTTCATGATATATCCGCCCTTAAGCGCAGCTTTACCAGTCTCTTCGTATAATGGCAATTTCTGCCGAGAAAGCGCCATTACAACAGGTCCCTCCGCCTTGGTCAAAGCAAATTCATAAGCAGCCGCTGTTTCTTTGGAATCAGCAGGTCTCCACATATAAGAATCAGGAATGGAACGAATACCAGCCAACTGTTCAATAGGTTCATGAGTCGGGCCATCTTCTCCTACACCAATGCTGTCATGCGTCATCACATAAATAACTGGTAATTTCATCAAAGCAGACAATCTAATTCCATGTTTTAAATAATCGCTGAATACAAAGAACGTAGCAACATACGGCAATATACCACCATGCAAATACATTCCGTTTGCAATACCGGCCATTGCAAATTCTCTAATACCAAAATGAATATTTGATCCTGCATAATTATCTGCCGAGAAATAATCTCTCTTATCCATGACAGATTTATTGGAAGGAGCTAAGTCTGCAGATCCGCCCATTAAATTAGGCAATTTATCAGCCAGTTTATTAAGAACTTTTCCAGAGGATTCCCTTGTTGCCATTGCTCCTCCAAATTGATAGAATTCTTCATCAAACATGCTTTCACATGGCTTTTTCTTATAATCCTCATATAATTTTGCTAATTCCGGATATTGAACTGCATATTTTTTAAACATTTCTTTCCATTCGGCTTCTTTTTTTGCATTCAAATCCGCCTGTTCTTTAGCAGCCTTATAAACCTCATCCGGAACATAGAAGGATTTTTCTGTATCAAAGCCCAATGTTTCTTTTAAAATCTTTAAATTTGCTTCACCAATCGGAGAACCATGACAACCAGCAGTTCCCGCAACAGGCGCACAACCATAACCGATTGTTGTTCTGCAAATAATAATTGAAGGCTTATCACTTACAGCTTTTGCCGCTGCAATTGCCGCATCAATTGCATCTACGTTTGTGTTAGCATCTTCCACATATTGGACATGCCATCCATATGCCTCATAACGTTTACCAACATCTTCTGTAAATGCAGTATCCGTATCCCCTTCAATCGTTATATTGTTTTTATCATATAACAAAATCAGTTTTCCCAGTTTTAAAGTGCCTGCCAACGAACTTGCTTCGGCTGAAATTCCTTCCATTAAGCATCCGTCTCCGGTTAAAACATAAGTATAATGATCCACAATAGGGAATCCCGGCTTATTAAAAATTGCTGCTAAATGGGCTTCCGCCATTGCCATACCTACTGCATTTGCTACTCCCATGCCTAGAGGGCCTGTACTTGTTTCCACACCAGGCGTTACATCATATTCAGGATGTCCTGGTGTTTTAGATTTCCATTGACGGAAATTTTTAATGTCTTCCATAGAAACACCCATACCATAAATATGCATCATGGTATATAAGAGCATTGAGCCATGCCCCGCAGAAAGAACGAATCTATCTCTATCGTCCCATGTCAAATCATTCGGGTTCATTTTATAGTGTCTGGAAAACAAAGTATGCGCAATTGGAGCAGCGCCCATTGTAATACCGGGATGACCGGAATTGCTTTTGTTAATTGCCTCCGCACTCAATACACGAATTGTATTGATGCTTAGGTTATCGGTTGATTTCATAAAAAATCCTCCTTGGTTTTTCTATATAGTTTATTATACCTTGCTCAAAAGCTCTTCGCAATGCTTTTGAAGAAAGTTTCCCTTTTTTATCAAATTACAATATTTTGCTCAAATACACTCCAATAATTTTAATACAATCGTATTATGAATATCCATTCCTTTGTCCGTTAAAATAAGCGTATCATTTTTATAAATTGCCAATTTATTTTTTTTCAATAACTCCAGAAAAGATCTCATCTTATCATTATGCGGGAGTTCTTTTACAGAAATGCCTTCACAAAGACGCGTTTTAAGCATAAGTTTTTCCCATGACTTTTCTTCCGGTTCTTTTTGAACAACTGCACTCTCTCCCGAATTTATTTTTTTTATATATCCCGTAATACTTGCGGTATTTCCATATCGATAGCCCCTATAACAGGAATGCGCTGCCACGCCCAATCCGATATATTGCTGGCTACGCCAATATTTCAAATTATGCTGGCATACATAACCCTTTTTTGCAAAATTAGAAATTTCATAGCGTTCAAAACCTTCTCGTTCAAATAAACACTTCATTCCATAAAACATCGCCCGATCCTGCTCTTCATCTGGTTGCGGTGCTCCATATAACGGCGTCCCACGCTCCAAACGCAGCGCATATGCTGAAATATGCGTTATTGGCAATCGCGAAACTTTTTCAGCGCTTTCAATTGCCTGTTCAACCTTTTCTCCCGGCAATGCATACATTAAATCAACATTAATATTCGAAAAGCCAACTTCTTTAGCAGAAAAAAGTGCTTCTAGCAAATCCGAATAAACATGTGTCCTGCCTATGCTTTTTAACAAATCAGGCTGCACTGTTTGCAACCCTATACTTAAACGATTAATCCCTGCATTCCAAAACTCCGCAGCCTTTTTACGACTTAACGAATTAGGGTTTGCTTCAATGCTAATCTCTGCCTGATCATCGATATATAGTATCGTACGCAAATCGTGCAGCAATCTTTGTATATCACCATCTCTTAAGCAGGAAGGCGTTCCTCCTCCGATATAGACAGTATCCACCTTATTCCCGTAATACCACTGAGCTTCTTTACGAAGTGCATTTAAATAATCAGGAAGCGTATGCCACTTGTCTACATAAGAAGTAAAATCACAATACCCACATTTACTCTTACAATACGGAATATGAATATAAAGTCCTAAACTTTCTTCTCTATCCATGATTATCTTTAATCCAATTTAAGAATACTCATAAATGCTTCCGACGGAACTTCTACGCTGCCAATCTGTCTCATTCGTTTTTTCCCTTCTTTTTGTTTTTCCAGCAATTTCTTTTTTCGACTGATATCTCCGCCATAACATTTTGCAAGAACATCTTTTCGAAGAGCCTTGACCGTCTCCCGTGCAATAATTTTTCCGCCAACCGCCGCTTGAATCGGTACTTCAAACATCTGCCGTGGAATAACATCCTTTAATTTTTCCGCAATGGCACGCCCTCTTGCATAAGCACGATCCTTATGTACAATTAAAGATAATGCATCACAAATTTCGCCATTTAACAGCATATCCAGCCTTACTAATTCGCTCTTCTGATAGCCCTTAATTTCATAATCCATTGATGCATATCCCCTTGTTCTTGACTTTAATGCATCAAAAAAATCAAAAATAATTTCATTTAGCGGGATATCATAATGAAGCATCACACGCGAACCTTCAATATACTCCATATTTTGAAATACACCACGTTTATCCTGACAAATTTCCATTGCAGCGCCGACGTAGTCATTTGGTACAATAACACTCACGGCTGCAATCGGTTCTTCCATCTCTGCAATAGTAGATGCATCAGGCATGTTCGTAGGATTTTCAACATCTACTATTTCTCCATCGGTTTTAATTACCCTATAACTAACGCTAGGCGCTGTAGTTATAATATCAAGATCAAATTCCCTTTCTAAACGTTGTTGAACAATTTCCATATGCAAAAGGCCTAAAAAACCGCACCTAAACCCAAAGCCTAAAGCCACAGAAGTTTCCGGTTCATAAGAAAGTGCCGCATCATTAAGTTGCAACTTTTCCAGAGCATCTTTTAACGCATCATATGCACTTCCGTCTGCCGGATATATTCCGCAAAAAACTACAGGCAAAGCCTTTTTATACCCTGGCAATGGTTCGGTTGCCGGATTTTCTACTCCGGTAATCGTATCGCCGACCCGCGTATCTGCAACAGTTTTAATGCTCGCCCCAATATAGCCTACATCTCCTGCTTTTAACTCTTTTACCGGTTGAAATTTCGGCGTAAATATTCCGGTTTCTGTTACCGTATACTGTTTATTCGTCGCCATAAACCGGATATTCATACCAGGTGAAACCACACCATCTTTTATACGGACAAAACTAATTGCTCCCTTATAATTATCATAAAACGAATCAAAGATTAACGCCTTCAACGGTGCTTTCTCTTTCCCTGAAGGTGGGGGAAGATATTCCGCAATTGCATCTAAAACAGTTTCAATACCTATCCCTTCTTTTGCACTGATTCGCGGTGCATAACTGCAATCTAAGCCAATAATATCTTCTACTTCTTTTGCAACTTCTTCAGGTCGTGCAGAAGGTAAATCAATTTTATTGATTACAGGCAATATCTCTAAATTATTATCCAAAGCCAAATAAACATTAGCTAACGTCTGCGCTTCAACACCTTGCGTTGCATCAACAACTAAAATTGCCCCTTCACAGGCTGCCAGGGCACGGGAAACTTCATAGGTAAAATCCACATGCCCGGGGGTATCGATTAAATTGTATGTATATTGAATATTATCTTTAGTATAATGCATGCTGATCGCTTGGGATTTTATTGTAATACCACGCTCACGTTCCAAATCCATGCGGTCTAATATTCGATCTTCCATATCTCGAATTGCAATTGTTTCTGTTTTTTCTATCAACCTGTCTGCTAGTGTTGACTTTCCATGATCAATATGCGCAATAATACAAAAATTTCTTATTGTTTCCTGATGGGGCATTTCTATTCCTCCAAGAATCCGATTACTCTATACAAAAAATCTATTTCTAACCTATCATATAAAAAAAACAAAAAAAACGCAATAAAAACCATTTAAAAAACAGGCTTCAACACTTGAAGCCTGTTTTAATTCAAGTCTCTGTCCGAGATGAGTATTGGTGAGCAAAAATATACATTTTCACAGAAAATTATGCATAAACAGAATTGTAGCTGACATAAAAAGTTATATTCCCTTACAAAAACAATTTTGTGGGGGTACT
>CALVMT010000082.1 GCA_944347775.1 uncultured Clostridia bacterium
ATTTATTTATAATATAATCATAATAATAAAAAATTAAAATAAAATAATAAATTAAAAAAAAAAGTTTATTATTTTTTATATGTTATTTTTGGGGTTTAATGTAATTTTGTTGTAAAATGATGATATATTGTTAATAAATTAAATTCATAATAATATGAACGCCCTTTTACAATATTATGCTTAAAAATTAACTCACAATAATCACCTTTATTTAAATCATTTGATGAAAAACCAAAGCAGGCTCCATAATCTCTAATCTCATAATGAGCTTTCACCTCTCGCTTTTTATTATAAATAGAACCACTATTAGTCTTTACTTCTTTAAACGATGTATAACCAGTGTTTTCTCTATCTAACAATGCGTAAATTTGCCTTCCGTCATTGGGCATTCGATATTGCAAGAGAGAAGGCCACAAACGATTTAATATTTCATAATATATTGTATCGTGCATACGCCAATATTCAGGAATACTTAGCCCAAAAGTTAATATTTTTCGAACATTAAACAATAAATAAGTATCACACAAGATATCATTATCAACCAATACAGACGCCCCTAACCAAGCCGGCAATCTATTCTCCCAGTAATGCATAACATTCAAGGGTGCCCCAGCCCTGATAAATGATTCCGTCTCGTTTTCATAATAAAATTGTTCAAAATAAGGTATAGCTTTATTTAAAATTGACCTATCTTTATATTTAGACCATAAAGCAAATTTTTCGTTAATAGGCCTATAATAAGGATAAAAATATGTAATTTTTCTGCAAATCTCTACAATTGACGAGCGTACATGCAATGTCCTTTCTGTAAAATGTATTTTAGATCGAGCTTCTTCAATAATACGATTTACTGGATGATAATGATTCTTATCCATTATATCCATCAGACTTTTGGGATAAGGACCGCGAAAAAACAACTCTATGTGTTTAATCCCTTCACGGGAGGTTATTTCCTTAGCAATTTCATAATTAAGTTCCCAATCGCGATGTTCAAATCGTAACAAGTCCGGCTTTTCTGGATGATAGGTAAAAGTAGTTATTTGATCTTTAACTCTCCTTGCCGCTGACAAGCAGATTCTACTATCTCTCCCTGCCGTCAACGAATGAATTACATCATAATGTTTAACCAATTCTTCATATTGATTACGTATATTTTCAGCAATATAGTCACAAGCTGAATCAACATCAGCAATATCAAATCTTGATCTAGGAAAAAATCTTTTGCTCCTTGAACGTTCTAATGTAATAAGATGATTTGGAATCAATAATTTTATATCCTTGTAAGGAGTTAAGTTTCCTGGCAAAGCTACGCATTCATAATTTGTCTTTTTATATGCAGTATAAATCTGCCAAAATGGATGTTCTTCCATGTGTGCTATATCATTAACTAAATTGTAATGCGATGCGATTATTGTATCATTTTCCTTATAAAAAGTACTGCGCATACCTGTTGCATCTGTTAAAAGGCTTGGATTTTGACCATTTTTACTAAAAACTATTATATGTCGCCCTCCTAATACATCGACATATTCAAAAAAATTATTTTCAGACTTTCGTAATGCGTTTAGCATGTCATGCGCTATTTTATTTAAATCCATTTGGGAAGTCTCTGTATTCATAAACGTTCCCAAAAGTAAAACCCAACTTTCTTCACTATCTTCATAAAATTTAGATTTCAAATATTGCACATTATTTCTAGGGTCAAAATACAACTTATATTGTTCCATATTCCCGAATATAAGCGATTTCCAACTTTTATGAATACATTGAGGTTGTGGTTTATCCGCTTTAATAATAAGAAACCCACGAATATATAAATATGGATCCTCTGTATAAATAAAATCATTCTCTACCATTTTTCTCTCCATATACGCATTGCTCCTTTTTCAAAATTTATATTTTTTATCAAATTCACGAAACGTTTGCAATTTTTTATCTTTTTCAGCCAAAATAACTTTCTCGATACCGCCTATTTTATCTAACGGCCAAGCGACTCCGATATCTGGATCATTCCATAAAATACCGTCGTCATATTCTCCGTAAAACTTTTCAGCGCACTTATAAGAAACGATCGATTCTTCTAACACGAGATAGCCGTGTGCACATCCAGCCGGAACCAAAATTGAATTGTGCTGTTCCCCAATCAAATCAAAAGACAGCCATTTTCTAAAAGTAGGACTTTCTTTTCTAAGATCAACAACTACGTCCCATACATGCCCGAATATACAGCGGACAAGCTTCGGTTGCTGTTTAACCCGTTGAAAATGTAACGCGCGAATTACCCCTTTGTGGCTCGTTGTATAAAAAACCTCCGCAAGATTATGCTCAATGCCTTGCTGTTCGAATACTTCTTTGGAATAATCTTTTGTAAAACATCCCCGTATATCCTCTGCATTGAAGGGAGTAATCTCCCATAGTCCTCTTATTTCTGTTTCCCGAAATGAAAATTTTTGATTCATTCTTTTTCTGACTCCCGTATCCATTCAAATGTACGCCTGACCCCTTCTTCAAAGGAAATTTTCGCAACAAAACCGCAATCTTCCTCAATTTTAGAACAATCAAATTTCGAAAGAGGCAAATCAACACCCGTAAAGGGTATGTTCCCGAAAATAAATTCTTTATTCGGTGCAACGGAACGATTTACTTCCAATACAAACTCACGCAACGGCCGAGCGTTTGAACTGCCAATAAGATAATGGCAAAACGGTTTGCCGTTTTTGCCAAGCAAATAAAATGCTTCCGCCACATCGTCAATGTACACAAAATCATAATTTTGCGTACCTGCCGTAAAAGTAAGCGGTTCATCCCGTAAGATTTTCCGCAGAGTCGTATTGATAAAACGAGGGGAACTTTCTCCCGGCCCGTAGGCATTTGTAATTTCTGCCCATACAAGATCAATCCCTATCTCTGCGGCAACAGACATCGACATTGTGTGCGCAACCAATTTACCGCTACCGTAGATATAGCCGAGCCCCGGTCGGTTACCCTGCTTATATGCAGCTGCCATTGTTTCGTGTTCCATAATGCTTCCGGCTGCAACAAATTTTTTACAACCAAGCAGTTTTGCGGCGCGCAAGCTATCGATACACCACACAGCATTATTTAGTTGCAACGATGCGTCCGTACGCATAGATCCGGCCGATCCGATCCATGCAAAATGATAAAATACATCGAATTCACGTTCTTTGATCAAAGCAGGGAGCATTTTGCTCTCTCGTAAATCATACGGAATAAATTTAATTAAATCAGAAGACGGTAAACGGTCATTCATACCCGCAAGATCTAAGGCATACACTTCTATTCCTTTATCTATAAGAGAACGTACCACCGCTGCCCCAACAAACCCGTTTGCTCCGCTCACAATAACCCGTTTCATTATATCCCCTCCCGATACAGCGCAATTTGCTTATCCATAACAGCGGAAACATCTTCGCCTGAAAGCCATGTCTTTGTCCATTCTACCGTTTTTTCCACCGCTTTCGAAATATTCCAACGCGGTTTCCAGCCAAAAACAGATTTTAATTTGGAACAATCAAGTTTTAAAAAGTTCGCTTCGTGCGGTGCATTCAGCTCCCCTCGGTTTTCCCAACGTGCGTTTCCCCATTCCTCACAAAACAATTCCACCAACGCACCCGTCGTAACACAATCCTGTTCGTCAGGGCCTACATTATACCAACCGGAATATCTTTTATCGCGATATTGTTCCGCCGCTATCATTAAATATGCAAAAAGCGGCTCCAACACATGCTGATACGGCCGAACAGATTGCGGATTGCGGACTATAATGGGGCGCCTATTTTGAACAGCTCGTACACAATCAGGAATAATTCGATCATTGGAAAAATCACCTCCTCCGATCACATTTCCCGCGCGTGCCGTGGAAATTGTAGTTACTTCCTCGGCAAAAAAACATCGCTTATAGCAGTGTGTTATCAATTCGGAACATGACTTCGAATTGGAGTAGGGATCAAATCCATCCAATGGTTCATCCTCCCGATATCCCCACACCCATTCATTGTTTTTATATACTTTGTCCGTAGTAACATTTAAAAAACTGCGCACTTTTCCGCTTTTACGAACGCACTCGAGGATATTAACCGTCCCCATAATATTTGTTTCGTATGTATAGGCAGGATTTTTATAACTATCACGTACAATCGGCTGCGCTGCCAAGTGGAACACTATTTCTGGATCCGCCTCGTTAAACGCAGCCGAAAGAGCATCTTGATTGCGGATATCATTTATTACAGAGCGCATATTTCCGTCTATATCTGCCATCGAATACAAATTGGGTGATGTTTCAGGCAAAAGCGCATATCCCGTAACGTTTGCTCCCGCACCAACCAAAATGCGACAAAGCCAACTACCCTTAAATCCTGTATGTCCGGTAACAAAAACTTTTTTCCCTTTGTAAAATGAAAGATCAAACATTAGTCTTCCCATACCCTCCAAGGCGCTTTGCCCTCTGCCCATAATTTTTCAAGCAGTTCTTTCTCTCGAATGGTATCCATACATTGCCAAAAGCCTGTATGCCGATATGCCATGAGTTTACCCTCTCGCGCAACTCGCTCCATCGGTTGCTTTTCCAATACCGTATCATCCCCATCGATATATTCCAAAAATGCGGAATCACATACCATATAACCAATGTTGATCATATTCCCGTCACCCTGCGTTTTTTCTCGAAATTCCAATACTTTGCCGTCAGCATTAATGTCAAGCACTCCGAAACGTTGCCCCGCATTATACGCAGACATCGTAACTAAACCGCCTGATTTCTTATGGAATTGCAAAAGATCTGTAATATTAATATCGGCAACCCCGTCCCCATACGTCAATAAAAACGGTTCGTTGCCTATATACTCTTTTGCTCGCTTTACCCTTCCGCCGGTCATCGTGTTTAAACCCGTATCGACAACTGTTACTTTCCATTTTTCCGAACTCGTATGATGCACAATAACGTCACTTTTACCATGCGTAAAATCATACGTTACATCGGACATATGTAAAAAATAATCCGCGAAGTATTCTTTGATGATATGTTGCTTATACCCTGCCAAAATCACAAATTCGTTTATCCCATACGCAGAAAATGTTTTCATGATATGCCAAAGAATCGGCTTTCCACCTATTTCAATCATCGGTTTAGGCTTAAATTGGCTCTCTTCTGAAATACGTGTTCCATAACCACCGGCAAGAATAATTGCTTTCATAATACCCCCATAGTTTAATTGCTTAATTTATTTTTTGCAAAATAAATTTTTCTTTTAATTTTACGCATTGTTACCCGCAAACCTGAATTCTTTAGGCTAACAAAAAATTTACCCGTCATTCGAAATGGCCATGTAAGCATTCTGCCCAGCTTATACGATTTGGAAGAATACGTTGCCGCAATTTCCTGCCTTAACCGAATAATAGTATCCTCTTCCAGCGAAATTACTTTCTTTTTGTATTGAGCCAGCTCTTTTTCTCGCTCTTTTAAAGTAAATTCTGTTCCCAACGCCCCGGAATTAGCATGCAATATGTCCAAAAAGTATTCGCTTTTCGCCGCATAGTTCCAAAATAAATCAGATTTTTCCATCGATATAGAATTCCAAGGTTTAAATCGATCAGTAAAATGAAGAATATCCGGATGAGCATAAGCCTTCAAATATTCTTCTTTCCCCTCTACAAGATTTAATCCGTTATTATAGTGGTGCCATTGCACATTCCACGAAGAAGGCAGAACAACGGCATTCCCTTTGCAAATTATATTCAAAGCATCTTGATCGACGATCAAATAATCATCGCGATTATCCACAAGACTGAAAGCTTTGCGTCGAATTTGTTCACGCTCAAAAACTTTGCTGTTAAACAGTAAAATCCCGCAATTGAAGTACGTTTTGGGATCTAATTCTAATTTTTTTGATACATAATTAAAAACGATATCATTCATAAAATTTCGAACAGCACCGAGCGGTTTTTCTCCCAAATCCGTTTTATAAAGTTCTGCCACATCGCCCAAAACAACCGTATCGCTATCAACAAACAGAATTTTATCGTACTTTAAAATTTCAGGCGCATAATAGCGATAATATGTTTCCACGGAAACATGCGACGACATTTTGAAATGAAAGCCATCTCTCTGCAACAATTCATCGATGTAAATTACGTTTACTCGATAATTTTGCCCACAAAACTTTTCGATCCTTTCCTTTTGTTCAGGCAATATTTTTGTTGACAAAATATAGATATCATAATATATATCCGAACTCCCGTTCGCCACAAGCGACTCTATCGATACCATCGTATACGGAACAAAAGAATCGCTGGATGAATATACGACGGGAACCACCCCACGAAATTTTTCCGCTTCAATAGCGGATAATGCGGAAAGCTGTTCCTGTACGGAAATCGCCCCGACAGCAGTATTGCAAGAATTACGCGGCAAATTCTCCCGTATCATGCGCATAATATCTCGCTCATAGGAGGCCATCGACGCCTTTTCTTCATAAGCGCGCCGAGATGCTCTGCCCATTTTTTCCAATTCTGAGCGCCGATTTACGATACTTTTGAAGGCCTTTGCCAAAGAAACAGCACTGCCTGTTTGCACAATAAAGCCGTTTTCATGCGATACCATGTACTTTGCACCAACATTTTCCGTAACAATTAATGGTTTTCCGTACATAGCCCCTTCCAACGCAACAAGTGAACAACTTTCATCGCGAGACGGAACAATAACGACATCCGCTGCTTTATATGCCGCACGTATTTCATCTTCCGTATTTAATACGCCAAGATACTCGACACATTCATCTTGTTCAACTTTATTCAATATATCTTGACCAAAAGTAGGTGCCGATACGAGACGAATAAATCTTCCCGCAAAGGCAAATTTTATACTTTTACGATACTTTTTGGGCAACATCTGTAATGCCTCAAGCACGACGTCGTACCCTTTTCGCGGTTCTACGGTCCCCAAGCTTAAAAAACGGATAATTTTATCAGGCTTTTTAAACTCCCCGTCAAATAAATCTTCCACACAATTATGCACGACTTTAACATTTTTATTGAACTGTCGGATATACTCAGCCGCATAGTCACTGACGCAGTATACTCGCTCCGCCTCGCGCAACGTCATTTCCATATCCGCCTTCATCTTAAAAAATATGGGGATATTTGTAGCTTCGCGAATATACCAAATCGTCGGAATCACTTTAGATACCTTTGCATATACATCGCTTGGTTCAATCGTATTGACAATGCATAATTCGAATTTTTTCAACTCGCGAATTTCGATATCCGCAGCAGAGATTATTTTTGTATAGATGCCAAAATTATGTATTTCTTCCTCAAATCCATCATATTTATTACGACCGCCCCACATTTCTATATCCCAGCCGCGCAATTTCAAAATTTTGGCAATACGTAATAAACTTCTTGGTGCACCAGACCAACTGAATTCGTTGGAATACAGTAAAATTTTTCGCGCATCGGTAAAACCATATGGATCAACAGGAGCGCTTGTCCTCAATAAATCATTCTTTTTAGGGGCATATAAATTCGGCAAGAATTTATTCATTCTATCATTCCAAAAATCAACAGCATTGACAGAATAACCCATGCCAAGATCGTCTTCAAAATTCAAACAGCCGAATACTTTTTTATCTTCAGCTTTCGCCGCATTGATATAATACTCAAACGGCAACGCTAAATCAAAAGGCCGAGAGAAAAGGGTGTCCAATATATCAGAAAAATAAGCAAGCATGTCTTTGCAAAAATCCATGGCAGCGTTCTGCATAATTTCCGTCATCAGACACGTCTGTTCATTTTCATCAAATTTATCGAAAACAGGAATGAGTTCGCCATCCGAAGTAAAATCATATCCTACGGTAGAAGGAGCAAGCCGCATCAGCAAATGCTCCCGCACGACCCCCGTTAAATTCGGGCGCCAATCATAAAAACATTTATTATGAAACCCTCCGTGTTTCGCCCTCTCTGAAAGAGTATCGTTTTTGGAATGGATATAATAGGAATTGACCGGATACCCTAAAATCGAACTCAATGCCAACTCTGCACGCCCTGAATAACCGACATCGAAAAGGACATCCCCTTCCTGAATTATTTTCGAAAAAGAGCTCTTTAACTTTGCTCGATATGTTTCAAAATCAAAACAACTTTCAAAATTTTCAATCAAACAGCGAATAAAATTATAAAATGATTCTTTTGAATCAAACTTTGTTTCATATGTTTCCGACTGTTCAAAAAAACGGCAAACATTTTCAAAATCCTCATCACGAATCACCGTTTTTAACACACGCAACGTTGAACAGGGTGAAAATGCATTGATGTTGATTTTATCAGATAGCGCATACAGATCAATACAAGATCGCATATCCGCGGTTAAGAGAGCCTTCCTCGACACATATAGATAGTTGGAGCGGGGAGCATTTTCAATATATTTGCTGTATTCGTCATAAAAACATTTCGGCATCCATCCGTCGCGCGCTACAAAGTGAATAGTCCCCACTCTCCCACGCATTTCATCCAACAACCATTTTGTCAAAGCCAAAAGTTCCAACCCTAAACAATAATAGCCAATCACATATGGATCTGCATTAAAATCCGAATTTTCGTTATAGCTGATATATGGACTGTCAAACAACTTATTCGCAACCACAGCCATAAAACTCTGTGTTCCGAAAAAGGAATTTACTTCGCGTGACTCATTAAAATATATATTTTTTCGAACAAAAATATTTTTATATGTTTCTCCGGAATAAATACCCAAATTAGCATTTTTAATCAATTTTGACGCTTTTTCAAAATGGCTTGCTTTTAAGCCGATAGAACGCGGAATAACAAAATCGCTTCTGTAATCATCCCCGATATGATGAACAAGTTCGGGGTTGTCTTTCATTCCGAGATCGTCCAAAACTTTTCTAAATAAATTCCCCGACGCTTTGCTAAGCCTATATTCACAAGAAACATACAATTTATAACCGGAGTAACCGTTCTTTTCTAAAATTTTTCCAATCCATTCGGCGGATAAATACATATCCGAGATAATAACTATTTTTTTGCCGCATTCCTTTACAAAATCAAAAATTCTCTTTGCTGTATGCCGTGCAGTACAAAAGCGAAGCTCTAAATCTTGCTCTTTTTGTTTTAATTTTTCAGTGATCTCCTGCGAAAAACCATATGTAATTTCCATTTCGCGGTAGATTTCATCTAATGTTACGCCCTCCCAATCAGGATGTTCCTGTTTCATCCTTTTAATAGCAAGTTGCTCCGCTTCAAGGCGTATCTGCTTAAAATTGATGAGCGCCTCCGCCCCCGTGATTTCCGCAAAATATTCATGCATTAGGCAGAACATGTCGGATGGCTCCATAAAAGGTCTTTGTATTAGGGTATCAAATACATCAAAACTGATATATTGCGTTTTAGCCCAACAGATACTTTCTAACAAACGCTCCTCAGAGTCGAACATATGACCAAATTTTGTCTGTGCTGAGTAATAAAATTTATCCGTTTGCGAGATATCCGCATATTTTGATATACCATAATTTTTGCTTATTTCCGGAAGGCAGGAATAACGCTTTTCCAATACACGTGCCTCATGAGCCAATATTTTGCCTTCCAATTGACGCCACTTATCCAAATCGGACATACCTTTTGCGTCATCGTTTTCGACGAGTGTCCGAACAAAATCAAGCGCAAGGGTCCGATTCACAATTGCCCGCTCGATACTTACCGCAGGATCATGTTTGCGCCTAAAAAACCAAACACCGTGTACATTTACTAATTTTTCCGCAAACTTCCAAACCAAAGCAGAACAAACAATATGCTCCGAGCCCAAATATCCCTTACCATTGGACAATTCCTTCTGTATTCGCGGTTGGATTCTTTCTTTCCAAAACTTTTTTTCTATCAGTAAATTTTCGAAAAATGTATAGCCGAAAAAAAGACCTTTATTATTCAAATATTCCCGAAATATATCTTCCCCTTGTAAGCAATAATTCTGTAAACGAATAGGATCCAAATTATAGTAAAATCGTTCTGAAGTATTTAAAAGTTCTGCTATGTCACCCAATACCACGTCTGCGTTGTTCTTCTGTGCCGCCAAACGTAAATTACGATAAAAATCTATCGAAACTTTATTAAATCCATGTAAAAAAGTTATATACTCTCCCCTTGCTACGGCCGCACCGAAAAGATATGCCTGTAAGGAGCTGCTTGCTTTTTGCACCAACGGTTTTATTCTCATATTGGTTTTCGAAAAGCTGCGAACCGTCTCGATCGCTTTATCATCTTCACTAACGACACATATTATTTCGATTTTTTTGATCGTTTGATTCAATAAACATTTTAAACAAGCATCGAGATGCTCATCCGCCCCATCACATGCCACTACCAAGGATATTTTTATATCTTTTTCTTTCATCTTCAAATCAACCTCTTGAATTATTTTTGCAATAAATATTATCTGCATCTATTATTTCGAAATAATGTTAAGTTCGATAGGACGATGTAGATAATAATATGAACCAGATTTCTTTAATCCCGTTTCCACCAATGCTTCCTGAATCGCGATCTTCTTTTTCCGGAATTTTTCCGCAGTGTTTATAAATTCCGCACTGTACTCTATCTGCGGCCGCCCGAACCGTACTCCTCGCTCTTTCGCCGCCCGTATTCCCTCTGCCTGCAATTTGCTCTTTTCGCGTTCTTTTTCCGCAGCGTATTCCAATATCGCCAGCAATATCGCCGCTATTTCTTCCCATCTTCGCGTATCCAACAGGGGCTTGTTCAATATTTTTATCTCCACGCCACACTCCTGTGTCAATTCCTTCCATGCGCGAAATATACTCTCGCAGTTATTCCCCATCTTGTCTAACGACGGCAAAACGATCAGATCCCCGCGCCGCAGCTTCTTCTTTAACTCCGTATATCCACGCCCCTTCCTCCGGTCCCAACTCATCAATAAAAAAATTTTCTTTTTGAATCGGACACTCATCATAGAGGGCAAACAACTCTTCAGCTTTCTTTTTCTCCTCTCGTTTTATCCGCATATAACCATATACACTCAATTTTCACTTAAATTAGTAAATGTACAACACACTTTTAGAATAAAATAAACGATAAAGAATACAACAACAGGATCGGCTGAAGTTCAAAAAGCAACCAAAGAAATCTTCCACATTTAAGGAATATTCCCGTATGTTTGAGGTCAACCTTCGGCCGACGTTCTGGCATCTGCATTTGTCAGAGATCACCCGCCCACTCGTGTACCAGTACATTTTCATTTTTATGGAGACAGGAAAGTACAGGACGGCTGAGAAACTGAAACTCATAACAATCGATAGGATTTATATTTATATTTATATTTATTTTTACTTTTGCTTTTCTCATATTTCTACCCATGTCTATAGCTCCTATATCTTTTTTAAATTAGAGAATCCTAATGTTAACTTCCAAAGCTCCATATATTTTAAATGCTCCGCCTTGCGATATTTTTATTTCTATCTGTCTTTATCTCTGTACTTTATACGCCTCGCAAGCTTGCCCGCAGCCCGAATGGGCCAGGTATATGCCTTGAATATCTTTTTATTTATAAACCAACCT
>CALVMT010000083.1 GCA_944347775.1 uncultured Clostridia bacterium
CCTGATTAAGAGTCAGGTGCTCTACCAACTGAGCTACAAACCCAATTTTTAAGCTCGATTTCGGGCTACCTGATTAAGAGTCAGGTGCTCTACCAACTGAGCTAGAGGCGCTTATCAAATTGGAGCGGGTGATGGGAATCGAACCCACGTATCCAGCTTGGAAGGCTGGAACTCTACCATTGAGCTACACCCGCATTAGGTATCGTTCTGATAAAACAACAATAAAGAACGCATCTTATTATATATAATATACCTTAAAAATGTCAATAGAAAACTGATGAAAACAATCCCCATTTCCAAAGTTTATATTGACAAATAAAAAACCGTTATGAAAACGGTAATGGTGACCCGCCGGAGATTCGAACTCCGGACCCTTTGATTAAAAGTCAAATGCTCTACCTACTGAGCTAGCGGATCATAAAAAGTGGCTGGGGTGGCAGGGCTCGAACCTACGAATGCGGGAGTCAAAGTCCCGTGCCTTACCACTTGGCTACACCCCAACATTCCAAAGTGTTCTGAAATGGGGTGGATAGTGGGGCTCGAACCCACGACCTCCAGGGTCACAACCTGGCACTCTGACCAACTGAGCTACATCCACCACATCAGTGGCGTGCCTGCAGGGATTCGAACCCCGGACCCACGGCTTAGAAGGCCGTTGCTCTATCCAACTGAGCTACAGACACAACTTGAAACTACTGCCTCTGTGCGCAAAATTGATTATATAGTAATTACCCATTGATGTCAAGAATAAAATTTAATTTACAAGAAATTTGTTTTTAAAAAGGCGCACAGAAATCTAATCCTGTGCGCTGTTCTTTTTATTTTGAGTTCCCAGCAATTTATTGATTTTCGCTCTGCTGAGCCTGCTGGCTCTGATTTTTCTTATTTTGGCAATGTTTATCTTGTTCATTATTCATTCTCTTATCTTTCTTGTTGCCATGATTACATTGATTATTCTTTTGTTCCATAAATCGCTTTCCTCCTTTCGTTGCATTTAGCAAAATTAATCTACCGGTTATAGTATTTTCTTATTTTTCTTTTTTATTACTTTTTTTTATGATTTTTCCTCTGTTTTTGGCCGATGTGAATAAAATTATCTTTTGCCTGCGTATAATAAGGGCAGAGGTGTTTTTATGCAGAATAAAAATAAACATTGGTATACTCTTCTCTTTTTTTTATTACTTCCCATACTGGTCGGTTTTATTGCAGGTCTCTTAATCCGGGATAATGTTCCCTATTATCAGACATTAAATAAACCGCCTTTTTCTCCTCCTGCAATTCTATTCCCCATCGTTTGGACACTTTTATACCTTCTTATGGGGTATTCTTCCTATCTTATTTTTCTTTCTCCTTCCGCAAAAAAAAATGCAGCTCTTAGCGTCTATTTTTTACAACTATTATGTAATTTCTTTTGGCCGCTGCTTTTCTTTAATCTGCAAGCGTATCTGACTTCCTTTTTGTGGTTAGTTACTTTATTTTTATTGGTCTGTTATCTGTGCATTTTATTTTACGAAATTTCTCATCCAGCTGCCTATTTACTTATTCCCTATGTGCTTTGGCTGGTTTATGCCGGTTATCTGAACTTCGGAGTTTATCTATTTAATAAATAATTTTTAAGGGCAAGGATTAAAATCCTTGCCCTTAATAACAAAGAGTATATTTAAAATATATATCACCGCACAACTTAGTAGCGGTAAATTACTTTCCCCTGCATGATTGTTTGTAACACACCGATTTTTTGAATCTCCTCCTGCGGAACTTCTAATGGATTTTCATCAAGCAACACAAAATCCGCTCTTTTCTTTGGAGTAATACTTCCCTTAATTTGTTCTTCACCATATTGATAAGCCGCATGAATTGTAACTGCCCGTAGTGCTTCTTCAACACCAATACATTGCTGTTGCCCAAGTTTATTTCCTTCCTTTGTTGTTCTATTCACTGCGCACCAAACCGTCTCCAACATATTGGGTCGGATAACAGGTGAATCTTGGTGAAAAGTAAAATGAATCCCCTGTTGTAATGCAGAAAACGCAGGGCTAATATTGCTTGCCCTTTCCCATCCAAAATTTTTTACATGTGTTTCTCCAAAATGGTATACATGTGCAATGAAGAAGGACGGAATAATTCCGTACTTCTTTACCTCCGCTAATTGGTCTATTCCAAGAAGTTGTGCATGAATCATTACCGGTCGTCTTTTTGCAATTTGCGGTTCCTTCTGATATACATCGGCAATTGCCCGTATATATTGTTCACAGGCAGCATCACCATTACAATGCGCAAGTATCTGCGTTTTTTCTTTCAATGATTCTTCTATTGCATATACAACATCTGCATCCTTCATCGTACTATAACCAGTATAGTCTGATGTTTCTCCTAAATAGGGCTTACGCAACCAAGCTGTTCTGCCCTGCGGAGAGCCATCTAAAAATATTTTATATCCTCCAAGCTTAAAGTGAGAATCATACTGCCTAATTGATTTGCAAAATGCTTTTTTTGCTATAGGATAATCATCAGTGCCAGCATACGCAACAACATCTAAAAACAATATGTTTTTTGATATCAATTGCTGATAAATCGGGATAAGCGAATCAGCCAGCATCCCTTCCTGCACGGTTGTAATCCCAAATGAAGCATATTGTTGCTGTGCGGTAATAAAGGCCTGTATGAACGTATCCATATCAGACATAGGCACTTTTTTTAAATATTGGACAAATGCATTTTCTTCCATATAACCTGTCAGCCGTCCGTCCTTTAGTTCTATTTTTCCACCTTGAGGCGCCTGCGTGTTTTCTGTGATATGAAGCAAGTCCAACGCTATGCTGTTAAAAACACCTACATGACCAGACTGGTGTTGGATAACCAATGGATTTTTCGGTGCCCATCTGTCTACCTCCTCCAAGCCAGGATGTCTTTTTTCTTTCAGCATATTATGATCATATCCTTTTGCAATAACCCATTCTCCAGGCTGTAACCCTTTTTTATTTATAAAATCTTTAATTTGAATTTCGATTTCCTCAAATGTCGAGCAATTTTCCAAACAAACTTGCAGTAATCCATTCGCTACTGCCGCCAAATGACTGTGTGCATCAATAAATGCTGGAAGCATTGTTTTCCCTTTTAAATCAATTTTTTCCGCTCCGCTTTGCAATTCCTGATTTAACTCTTTACCTCTGCCAACCGCACTAATTATTCCGTTTTCTACCAATACAGCCTCTGCTCTTGGCTGTTTGGGATCCATTGTTAATATTTTTCCATTTAAATACAGTGTCTGCATCAGGTTTCTCCTCATCATTTTTTAGTAAATTTTACTTAAATATAGTATCCCTTTTTTCTGAATAAAATTTCTTTTTGATCAATATTTTATAAAAATTTTTCCACAATATATCCAGAACTTGATTGTCACTAAAAATTTTATCCTTTTTTTGGGTATTTATTCGAGGTTAATTTCTTAAAATGGGGCTAGATATTCATATATCAAGTTAAACCGCCTTTTTTATAAGAAATTGTAAGTAGTACTGTTCCAATCAATAAATTTGCTACAATAATGTAAACATTTTCTGTGAAAATTTCCATATCTTTAACTCAAAAAAGAAGAAGACTAATTTGTTCGGAATCAATGTATTTCGTTATTTTTTTCTATTATTACATTAAATAACGACAACATCGGCATAAAAGATAAAACCATCATTACTGGTACATTTATTAAAGTCGCCACCATTTATTCCTTACGCCAAACTCCTATTACCGCCCCTACAAATAATGAATTTAAAATACCAATTGCCATAACAGTCATAAAAAATATATTTATACGGTTTTACATTCGACATCAGTAATACACGAAGTGTGTTTTTTCTTTTTCCTCCGCCCTTATAAGTGAAAAACCTTTTTGCAGCACCTAAAAAATTGAATAACCATCCAAAGGAAATAAATCGCCATGACTTTGCCGTAAGGCAAATGAGCGTTTGAGTTGGCATTCGCAGCAACTTGGGACCGCACAGCGTCCGCCGACAAGAAACTGTTTGCCGAACTTATGCAGCCCAATAATCAAAAGAGATGTCAAATTTGCAAGGAATACTTTGTATCAAAAGTGGACAAGTAATACCGCCCAGACCTGTGCCGTCATTCAATATT
>CALVMT010000084.1 GCA_944347775.1 uncultured Clostridia bacterium
AATTTCCACAGCCTGCCGATCTTCGTGGCGGGCATTTCTCTTTTGTCTATCCAAGCGAGTACGGTATCACGGCTGACACCGAGATATTCACAGATTTCTTTCATGGAGTACCAGCGTTCGATGTTAATGTCCATTCTTAAACCTCTCTTTCAGGTAGATACAATAATACAGAATAATTATACATAAATCTTTATCTAAAATCAATGATTTTTGTAGATTTATACAGAATAAAAACGATTAAGATTTAAAAAATATGTCCACAATTACTGGAGGGCATATTTTTTTACCTTTTTTCAAAATTTTTTCTTAAAAACAAAGGGCGTTTGGGCATCCCAATTCCAAATAAGTGAAAGACTTTTTTACTGTAGCTTGAAAATTGAATAATCATCCGAACTTGTTATGACTGTGCCACAACCTTCCGAAAGAAGTGAGCACAGCGACGCCGCTTGACGCAGGCTGGGATAAAAGAAGAGGAAAAAGTTTTTACTTCAAAGTTTTCTTTGCCGCAAAAAAATAATTCCTAATAATGAATATTCTCGTCAACCTCGTAAGCAAAGAAAAAGTATAGAATTAATTATTAAAAATAATATTGGTAGACAAAAAATTTAAAATAGAAATGATCTTTATATCTCATACTGTTTTCTACAATAGAAATTATATACCAACAATCAAAGCTTTTATCAATATACCGAAAACTTCAGAAAATTTAAATTACTGATAAATTATTTTAATTTTGTAATAGAAAATATTTTTAAAAACAAATTTTCCATGATATTATAAACGTTTTTTGCTTCCTCTTGTGAGAAAAAATTTTTTACGATATAATTCCATAAGAGAGAGGTTATTTATATAAAAGTGAGGCAGTAAAAAATGAATTACCTAAAATGTAAATATTGCGGATGTGTTTTTGATGCCGAATTAAAAAAGTGCCCGGATTGCGGAACCAAAGTAAAACGTCAAGATGCGAACCAATACTATACTGGTCCACTGAATTTAAAAACGGTTGCTACCGCTTATAGCATTCCAGAAAAAGATATTATTTGTGCAATTCTTGAGTCTGAGCATATTCCTTTTTTGCTTGACTATCCCGAGGGAGGCATCTCTTCTTCTATTTTAGGCGATCAATCAACTCTAATCCATATTCAAGTAAAAGAACAGGATTTTACAAAAGCACAGAATTTATTAACTGAAATACAGCATGAAACGGAAGAAATTGATTGGGATTCTATTGACGTTGGAGAACCACTGGATGAAGAATAAAAAAAGTAAGCAGTATTTAAAATACTGCTTACTTTTTTGCAAATAAATATAGTTCTATATAAGAAAACCGTACACCCATCTTTGTGCTGCATGCACAACAGGGGTTTCGGCAGCCAGCTCAGAACAGATTACTCTGCGGCACACATAAAAATCCTCTTACTGCTGCTTCCGTCAAGACCTGACAGGGTTCGTGGTTTTATGTTGCACAGGATCCATTCCTCAACACCGCTTACCGACTCCATACATCACACAATACAACCCTAAGATGGGGATTCAGCCTCGCTATAGCGGATTGCGAGTACAGGGCACCGCTAACTCCCCGCTTAGTACGGCGCTATTTATTATATACTATTCTTTATTATTTCGCAACCTTTTCCAACTTATCACAAGCATTCTTTTCTTTTTCTCAATTAAAGGTCAAATTATCTTCTTTCTTTTGTTCTTCTAACAAATTTGTATGATTATCATAAAAATCTAAAAATAAATAAAAAACGGCAAGAAAACCCCTACCGTTTTACAAAAACTTTTTATTTATACTTATAATCAAAACCAGAGTTGGTTCTGTTTTCAAAGCGTACCAAAAATACGATCTCCCGCATCACCTAAGCCCGGGACAATATAAGCATTTTCATTTAATTTTTCATCTACTGCCGCTGTATAGATATCTACATCCGGATGCACATTCTGCAATGCACTAATTCCTTCCGGCGCAGCAACCAAACACATAAATTTAATATTTTTTCCACCCCGCTGCTTAATCAAGCTAATCGCATCTATTGCACTGCCTCCCGTTGCCAACATAGGATCTACAACAATCAATTCACGGTTTTCAATACCTTGCGGCAGTTTGCAGTAATATTCTACCGGTTTATGCGTTTTTGGATCACGATATAATCCGATATGCCCTACTTTTGCTGCAGGAACTAATCGATGCAAACCATTAACCATCCCTATTCCCGCACGAAGGATCGGAACAATAACCAGCGCCTTTCCGGAAATCATTTTTTGTGTCGTTTCACAAATTGGTGTCTTAATTTTTACCTCCATTAAAGGCAAATCTCTCGTCACCTCATAAGCCATAAACATGGCTATCTCATCTAACAGTTCCCTAAAATCCTTACTGCTTGTCTCCTCTTTTCTCATCAGAGTAAGCTTATGCTGAATCATCGGATGATCAATTACATGCAGAACGCTCATCGCATCTTCCTCCGCTTCTATTTATTATATTTTTTTTCAATTTCAGTAATTTTATCAATCCGGCGCTGATGTCTTTGTTCGTACGAAAAATCTGTATTAAGGAATTTATCTACAATCATGATAGCCAACCCTGCACCCATTGTCCGGCCACCTAATGCCATCATATTCGCATCATTATGTTCTCTTGTCATCTGTGCGCTATATATATCCGAAAGCATTGCGCAACGAATCCCTGGAACTTTATTTGCTGAAATACCAATACCAATTCCCGTTCCACAAATCACAATTCCACGATCTGCCTCTTTATTCTTCACAGCCTCTGCAACAGCTAATCCAATATCCGGATAATCTACAGATGCCGTAGTATAAGTTCCGTAGTCTTTATATTGATATCCTTTTTCTTTAAAATATTCAATAATTTCTTTTTTTAATTCAAATCCACCATGATCAGAGCCTATTGCAATTTTCATATTCATAACCACTACCTTTCATTTTTTATTTCCCTTTATTTATGAAGATTTTCCAATTCTTCCACCAATCCATCAACACACCGTTTAATTTCGGATGCACAAGCCCGATATGTTTCCAAATCCTCCCCGTAAGGGTCCTCGATATTATAATATTCTTCACTTTCTTTTTGGGCTTTCCCTTTATATGCAAAACTTTTCAACGGCATAATTTTATCTATTGCTTCCGGAAACATCACTTGCATCTGTTCCAATCCATATCCGTCCATCGTCAATATAATATCGGCCCATTCAACCAATTCCTGATCTACCTGTTTTGAACGATACCGATCTATATTAAGCCCCATCTCTTTCATCACAGCTTTTGCATATATTGCGGGCTCACTGCCATCAAACGCAAACGTTCCTGCGGAATCAGTTTTAATTGTTCCATCTAATATATCACTCTCACTGATTGCCTTATCCAACATCGCTTCCGCCATAGGGCTTCTGCATGTATTACCCGTGCATACAAGCAATATGTTTTTCAACTTCTACCTCCTTATCGGCATTTACTACATCAAAACCCGCGGCCCTGATAATTCTATTGGCAATAGCTAGCCCAATACCTTCATGTTCTACACCTTCAAAATAGATCGAATCGATACCCTGTTTATCGGCTTCTCGCAACGCAGTAAACAATACTTTTGCCGCATCTTCGGGAGTTGCACCTAAACTGTATATTCTGCGATTTTTATAAACTACTACACGCTCGGCCGAGCAAAAAATACATGGTTTTTTTCCATCTTTATCTTCCTTATCATACATGGATTTTACCACATTTGCAATAGCTTCTCTATTCCCCTCAATAATACGGACTTTTGCCTTTGGCGCATAATGTTTGTACATCATCCCAGGAGACGGCGCATTTTCTCCTGGAGCAACCCCATGCAAAACTGCATGAGAAATTTTTACAATTCCTGCTTGTTCTTCGATCATTTCCGCAGTAATACCACCCGGACGCAAAATCACGGGAATATCATCTGTAATTTGGCAAACCGTGGATTCTAAACCAACACTACAAACTCCCCCATCAAGAATAATCGGAACTTTGCCTTGAAAATCATCTAAACATTGCTGAGCAGTTGTTGTGCTTGGAGAACCTGATAAATTCGCGCTCGGTGCCACAACAATCTTTCCACTTCTACGAAGCATCTCTCTCGCATAAATATCAGATGGCATCCGGACTGCAATCGTATTAAGCCCTCCCGATACACTTTTAGGCAATACACCTTTACTATGCAGCACAACGGTAAAAGGACCGGGCCAGAAGGCTCTCATTAGTTTCATTGCAAGCGGCGAAATTTGATCTGCAATTTGTTCTATTTGTTGAAAATCCCATATATGTGCTATGAGAGGATTATTAGAAGGTCGACCTTTTACTGCATAAATTTTCGCCACCGCCTGTTCATTTTTGGCATCTGCTCCAAGACCATATACTGTTTCCGTAGGAAAAATGACTAGCTCTCCGCGGCACAGCGCATTTTTTGCCGCTTCCATTCCTTCTTCATATTGTGTTTTTAAATCATAAACCTCTGTATTCATGCTGTTTTACTATTGCGTCTCCTTTAGATGCATTTCTTTCCCTGCATAAATAAGTGCATCTATCAATTCATCCATATCCCCATCTAGAAAAGCTTCCAACTTATAAAGGGTAAGACCAATTCGATGATCTGTTACTCTACCTTGCGGAAAATTGTATGTACGAATTCTTTCACTTCGATCTCCACTACCAATTTGATTCCTGCGACTTTGAGCGTGTTCTTCTTCCGCTGCCTTTTTTGTCATATCATATAATCGGCTGTATAGTACTTTCATTGCTTTTTCTTTGTTCTTTAACTGCGATTTTTCATCCTGACATGTCACAATCAATCCCGTAGGCAGATGCGTAACCCTTACTGCAGAGTCTGTCGTGTTTACAGATTGCCCTCCATGCCCGCTAGCATGAAAGACATCAATCCGTACATCATTAGGTTCTATATGTACATCCACCTCTTCTGCTTCCGGCAAAACGGCAACCGTTGCCGCAGATGTATGAATCCTCCCCTGTGTTTCGGTTTCCGGAACACGTTGGACACGGTGTACACCACTTTCATATTTTAATCTTGAAAACGCATTTTTCCCTGAAACAGAGATAATAACTTCTTTTACTCCGCCAAGTTCAGTATAATTGGATGATAATATCTCCATCAGAAAACCATGCCTTTCGGCATAGCGCATATACATTCGCAATAGATCAGAACCAAAAAGGGCCGCCTCCTCTCCCCCTGTACCTGCTCGTATTTCCAATATAACATTTTTTTCGTCATTTGGATCTTTAGGAATGAGTAATACTTTCAATTCTTCAATCAGTGTTTCAAGTTTTTTCTTTTCGCTTGCATATTCCTCTTCTGCCATCCAGCGCAGCTCTTCTTCTTCTTCCTGATCTATCATTTCTTCCAGACTTTCTATTTCTTGCTGAACTTGTAAATATTCTTCATATTTTGCCACTACTTCTTCAAGTTCAGCATGTTCTTTCATTAATTTACGCCAGTATTCCTGATTTGCAATAATCTCCGGTTTTGCAATTTCTTCTGAAAGTTCATTATAACGTTCTTTCAAAGCTCTAAGTTTTTCAAACATTTCTATCTGCTCCTATCAGCAATCAACCCAACCATTGTGCCCATACTATACGATCTAGTTTTGCATAGTCCTGCTTAATCTGTATATTAGAAAATCCCGCTTCCAACAATATGTTTCTAACTTTATCCGCCTGATCATAACCTATTTCTTGAACAAGATACCCGCGCAAATTTAAATATTCAGATGCTTTTTCGGCAATTTTTCGATAAAAAATCAATCCATCTTCCCCGCCTTGCAATGCTAGCGCAGGCTCATAATCCCGGACACTTCTATCCAAATTTTCATACGCCTGAGCATCGATATACGGAGGATTCGCTGTTATCATATCATATTTCCCTTGTACGTTCAAAAAAAGATCAGACTGTATAATATCAATTTTTACTTCATGAATATTTGCATTTTTTTGTGCAACCGCAACTGCAATCGGACTAATATCAGCTGCACAGACTTTCGCATTTGTAAATTTTGCAATCGACACCCCTATACAACCAGATCCTGTACATATATCCAAAACTTTTTGCAAGTTTTCTTGTTTAATTTTGCAGATCACTTCTTCACACAACAACTCCGTTTCTTGTCGAGGGATCAACACTCCCGGCTGTACAAAAAAAGGAATTCCCATAAAGTAGCGCTCACCTAAAATATAAGCAAGCGGTTCTCCATTTCGCCGCTGTTGTAAAATATATTGCAATTGCTGATTTTCCTGTTGGGAAAGTTGTTTATCTCCTTGCAAATACAGCATACTTACAGAAATTTGCAAAACAAATGTAATTGCATATTTAGCCTCTGAAAAAGCTTCTTGTTTGTCCATTCCTTCAGAAATCAGCACATCGCTCATTTTTTTTAACATTTCAAGTCTTGTCATGCTCTTTTTTATTTATTCGGCATCTGATTCTGTTCTTTGCCGTTCATGTAGGCAGTGCTGTTCTTGGGGTTCTTCTTTATTCCTTATGACATATTTACAGCGCAATTGTTCTATCTCTTGCTCTGTTTTTTCTGCCAATGCCGCTTCAAATGCAACAATTGCTACATTAATCATATCCTCATCCGGTTCCGCCGTTGTCAAACGTTGCAACTGCATTCCCGGCCAACGCAATATGCGTACAAAAACATTATCCCCTCTTGCCAGAAGTTTAAGAACTTCATAAGATACTCCGGCTATTAATGGTAAAAGAATAATTTTGGTCAACATTCTCAATAAAAGATTTTCTCCCCAGGGAAAACAGGAATAAATTATTGTTGATAATACCATCACCAGTAATAAATAGCTGGTTCCGCAACGCGGATGCAACCTTTTTTGCTGTCGAACATATTCTGCTGTTAAAGGCAGATCATTTTCATAACAATAAATTGTTTTATGTTCAGCTCCATGATATCGAAATACTGTTTTTATATCCGGTAGAAATGAAACACTTAAAATATATCCCAAAAATATGACAATGCGAATTCCCCCATCAATCAAATTAATTAAAAAATTATTTTGAATATTTCCCTTAAAAATACCGGTCAATAAAGTAGGCAAAACAAAGAAAAGACCTACTGCCATAACTAAAGCAATAAATACGGAAAAAAATATCATTACATCTTCTACCGATTTATTTGTTTTCTCTGCAATCACCTTTTCCATTTTAGTGGGATGCTCACCTTCAATACTATCTTCGGCCATTTTTGCCGAATCCATTAAAACCGAAACACCAACCACCATCATTTCAATAAAAGAAAGTATACCTCTGATAATGGGAATTTTATAGAATACTGACGTATGCTTTTTATTTTCCCACACTTTTAATTCTATTTCACCTGAAGCTTTGCGGACTGCCAATGCGCTTTTTCCCAAAGAACGCATCATAATACCATTCATTACCCCTTGCCCGCCAATACTACATTTTTTCATTTTCCTAATTTTCTCGACTTCCATCACTATATTATTTTTTGTATAAAAAAACAGACCGACAGGCGGTCTATTTTTTTTAACATTAATCTATTCCGTATCTCTTCTTGAAACGGTCTACACGCCCACCTGTATCAACGAGCTTTTGCTTGCCCGTAAAGAACGGATGGCACTTGGAACATACGTCCACTTTCATCTCTTTTTTTACGGAGCCGGTCACAAAGGTTTCTCCACATGCGCATTTTACAACGCATTCTCCGTACTGAGGATGTATATCAGGCTTCATAAGTATTCACCTCTTCCTTTTAAAGTAAGCATAAATAAGTATATCATAATTTTAATACATTGCAAGGGATTTTTTAAAAAATTGTCTAATATCTGGGGGTGTTCAGTTTATATCCCTGTTTTTCCCATGCTCTTTGCCAATCTTGAAGTCTCATTAAAAACTCCTGATTACTTTTTGTACGCGCAATCATAGAAATCAATTGTTCGGTAGCATCTGATGTATCTCCCGATGAAAGTATCTTTCTAATTGTCCAAATACCTTCCAATTCCTCTTTTCCAAGCAACATTTCTTCTCTGCGCGTACCAGATTTTGCTAAATCTAGTGCCGGAAAAATCCGTTTTTCGGAAAGCTTTCGATCTAAATGCAATTCCATATTACCGGTTCCCTTAAATTCTTCAAATATAATATCGTCCATGCGGCTTCCCGTCTCAATCAATGCTGTTGCAATGATTGTTAGACTTCCTCCATGCTCTATGTTTCTTGCAGCACCAAAAAAATGTTTCGGCTTATATAGCGCGCTAGGATCTAAACCACCGGAAAGTGTTCTTCCCGAAGGCGGTACAGTCAAATTGTATGCACGTACCAGTCTAGTAATACTATCTAGTAAAATGACTACGTTCTTCCCATGTTCTACAAGGCGTTTAGCTCTCTCGATAACCATTTCGGAAACTCTCACATGATTTTCCGGCCGTTCGTCAAACGTCGAATAAATAACGTCTCCTCGTATTGACCTTTGCATATCTGTCACTTCTTCCGGACGTTCATCAATCAATAATACCAACACTTCGGTATCAGGATAGTTTTCAGTAATTCGATTTGCAATTTTTTTTAAAATTGTTGTTTTCCCCGCTTTAGGTGGGGCAACAATCAACCCTCTCTGACCCATACCAATAGGCGCAACCAAATCAATCAGCCGAATCGAAAGATCTTTTTCTTCCTGCGTATGTTCTAAAGTATAACGTTTTTCCGGAAAAATCGGAGTTAGTTCATCAAAATTTGGGCGATTAAAACATTCCTTAACGGGAAAATCATTAATTTTTTCTACATAAAGCATCGCCAGTAAACGATCGGCTTCCTTAGGTGGACGTGTTTTCCCTCGAATTTTATCTCCCGGGCGTAGTCCTAATTTTCTAATCTGCATCATAGATACGTAGACATCTTTACTGCCCGGTAAATAATTATTATTCCGCAAAAATCCATACCCATCTGAATGAATTTCCAAAATCCCCTCTGCCTCAGGGCATTCTTGGCTCTTCACATTTTCTATATTTCTTCCATGGCGTTGTTGCGTTTGCTTTTGCGCATTTAATTTTTGTTCTTCTTGATTTTCTTCAGTTTTTTCCTGTGTAATTGATTCTTCAACTAGAGTTGGACCAGCTAAATTTTGCTCAGCATGACCATCCGGCGTTATATCCGCTATATTTAGCTCCTTCAATTTTTCAATTAATTGTTCTTTTCGATAAGTTGTAATAGATTTCACTCCGGCCATCTTTGCGATTACACGCAAATCTGCAAGTGTTTTTTTGGCAAGGAAATCCAGATCCATATTATTCTCCATATCTTAGGCAAAATAAAGCTCAGCTATTGCAGCGATAATTTAAAACAATTTATTTTTTATAAATCAAATAATGGGTAAATAAAAAAATTAAATTTCATGAAATAATAATATATTTTATTATGAAAGAGTTTCTAATGTTTGTCAAGAAATCTGCTAAATTCTGTTCTATTTCTATTTTTTTCGATAAAAGCCGGTTTTTTAAACCCGGCTTTTTACACAATGTTATTCCAAGTAACTTATGTCTCATCCATCATACTGTTATCCATAAAAATTACTCTAGTTCTCTTCTTTTTATCAGCTGCTGTATACTCAAAATGATTTTTTCCCAGCACCGAACAATCAAAGTATCCCTTTATCGCTTCATCAAAATGATACCGCCGTGCAATTTCCACTTGTAATCCAGGCGTTTTATAATGCATTGGCAAAATAATATTTGGTTCTATTTTTTTACAAATTTCAAAAGCCTGTTGTGCATCAATGGTATAATTTCCTCCTATCGGAATCATCAACACATCAGTTCCATATAGCTCTTTATATAACGCCTCATCAGGCATATGCCCTAAATCTCCTAAATGCGTTAAAGTCAATCCTTCAGCTGTGATTCTAAAAATAATATTTTTCCCACGTTTTGAACCAAATACTTCATCATGATAACTGGGAATTCCTTTGATTTTTACACCTTCAAACTCAAAACTGCCTTCTGTATCAAACACACGAAAATTGCCCATGACATTTTCTACCGCATTATGGTCATAGTGTCCATGACTAATAAATACCATATCAGCAGTAACCTGAGGCATTTTATATCCAATGTTACCAAAGGGATCAAACAGCAAACATTTCCCGTTTTCCAAAGTTATTTTAAAGCATGAATGCGCAATCCATTGAATAATCATTTTTCCTCCTATCTGCAAAAATCTTCAGCAATGCTTTCCATAGATTAGCTGTAATCTGTTGATTGTTTGTATATCCGCGATATTTGTAATATACTCCAGTTCAATTTCTCCCTGCATATCTGTTTCGCTAAGATGAATCAGTGTAGGATATACCTGAACTGCTACTATACCAAGCGGAGTATGATAAAAACTTGAATAAACTTTCCCGTCTTCTAATACAATAACTGCCGTATCCTGTGCGTCGCTCTCTTGTTTTTTTAAAATAACCGCATCATGATCCAGCGTAATCTCGGTAAAATCATCCTCACCCGACGCGCCCGAATATGAAAGAATTTTTTTCCCATTCATCATTTTTATGTTTCCCCTGGTAAGAAATTCCGTTTCTTCCGTCTGCCCGTTTCGGATCAGGCTTCCTTTCACATTTACTACTATATTATTCATTATTTTCTTTTATCACTTTTCCTTTATTTCTACCATATTATACTACCTTTTTTATTTTTGCAAGACTTTAATACAGATTATTCCATTATTTATTACTATACTTACTTGCATTTTTAAGAGAAAAGCTTTTCCAGCCATGTAAGCAATAATGATGTATATTCCAGTTCTTCTCCCGGTGCTGCCTCTGTTTGAACCAAACATAGAGGAGGAAACATCACACACCACCAATTTTCTCCCGACCCCTCTCCTAAGATCACACGTACCGCATCATATTCTCCAGCAGGATAATATATTGTTCCATAATTTTTATCCGGAAACATACTTTTCCCAATTTGTATGTGTGCCGTATATGATTTCCCATGTTCTCTTAGAATTTGATTGGCCGCTCGTTCTAATTTTGCCGTATCCGAAGAAATTACCTGTATTGCCTCGTTTTTATCCTTACAAGAGGCCAGTAATTCTCTTTCCTGTTTTAAAATACAGTCCCGTATCTCCAACTTAATCTGTTGATCCTCTAAAGAATTGCTGTTTGCAATAATATGCAGTCGTAACGGATTTATCCCGTTTACAATAATAACTAAACAACTGAATAATGCGATAATCGTTAAAATTATTTTTCTCATTTTATGTTATGCCTCTCAATAATCTCTTTGCATTATTATTGGCAAATTTTACCGCATCTATACTTTTGAATTGATTGATCACTAAAAATTTTTCATCATAAAACACCTGCCAGCATACGAGTTTTCTCTTCGTCGCTTTCACAGGTGTTTTTATCGGAAATATTTATTCTAATCATTTTTAAAGGTCAATTTGTACACTTCATTAAAACGAACCGGATGATAAGATTCCTTTGCCTTACGCAATCCCTCATGGCCCATGTCTTCTTCTCGGTTTACAAAAACCGTATCTACCCAAGCATTTGCCAAAAATTCTCGATTAATTGCAGCATATGCTCCATTATACTGAATATCCGCTTTTTCTATAATAATATGCGCAGTATCTGGAGAACTTAATTCCCCTATTGAAAATGCGCAAACTTCTCCGTTTACTTTCAAAGCGCCGGCTCTTAATTCTAATTGATCAAAGTTTTCTATCAAAGTATTAATAACCTGTTTTTCATCAAAAAAGACGTTATTGACATCCGAATGTTGTGCAAACCACCTATCCATCATCGGCCGACACTGATCAAAGTTTTTCTTATTCACCGGAATATATTCATAATCATAAGTGTTGACAAATTTTGAATAATGATTCTTTTTTGCATGATATTTTTTTCCAGATAACTGAATCAGCTCCTGTGTACTATATACATAGTCAAAATCTCCCCGAGAAATTTCAACGCTAAACATTTCTGGACATTCTGATTCAATCTGCGGCAATTTCTCTGAAGGAATATAGAAACGCTTAATTCCTATTTCTTTTCTCAAAGTCTGGAATGCATGACGCAATTTTGCTTCTTCGGCATTAAACGGAAAAAAGCCATATGCATCTTCTAATGAGGTAGGCGGCAAAGCCATCAAACAAAATGCTCCGTCTATATCTGCATATTTTAGATGTGAACAATCCTTAGCCATAAAAATATTGCTGAAGCGATAAAACGAAGTAGGAATATCTCCCAACATTTTTTCATAGTTTTCTTTTAAATCCAATGTAATTTCATTTAATATCAGCATACATTAAGTTTTCTCCCAAATATGGTTTACCTTTTTTATTATAACATACCTCTTCTCTACTCAACAAAAAATATTTTTATTTTTTCAGCAGGATTTTCATAATTTATATAGAATATATAATATGAGAAATAAAAAAGAGTTTGTTTCTCATATTATATAAGTAATTTAATCAAAAAAAGAAAGAGGTGAGTCCAATGAACAATGATCTGTCTACGGAAAATGAATGTATATTTTTTATAAAAAAAGGATTGGGCTTTGGCACCTCAAAAGTCGCCGGGGTATCAAATCGTATCTCATGATGTAGTAATTTACATGATGCAAAGTACATAACATTTGTTGCGTAAATGTGTACAGGTCATAAAAAAGGCGGAGCGATTTTTATCTTTCCTGTTTGGTATTGAAAATATTTTATTCATTTTCTTTAATAAATATCAGTAATAAGCAATAATTTTGACAATTACATGCTGAAATATGCATAGATAGTCCGTTTGGGAAAAACTGCATAGAATGCTGATATGCCTGATCAAAATAATTGCAAATTGTGTTTTCTAGCCGGTTTAATAAAATAAACCGGCTTTTCATTTTTGAAATTCCCGCAATTGTTTAATTTCCGGGAAATCTAGATTATCGCGACAAACTATCTGCCAGCCCCCAGAAAATTCCCGTGGGGCATTTTCAAGTAATCTATATCCTATTTCTCGTCCTATTGCTTGAGGATCTTCCAATACTGTGCCGTAAACCATTGTTCTTCGGATCATTTGTTCCACTTCCCCAGAATATTCCAAAGAAAAAATACTGAGTTGGTATTGTCTTCCTACATCAATTGCACATTCATATAACCATTCTACTGTCTGCAAATCTGCTCCCACTACAGCAATTATCCCCTGATGCTGCTCCAGCCATAGCGCAATTTCTTCTTTTTTCGAAAAAGAATCCATTATTTGCTCTATATTGCTTTTCTCCATCAAAAAACCTTTATTTATTTCATTAAATAGCTGTTTATCCCTTTCATTAGGCAAATTACTGCCGAGCCAATATATCTGGTAATCTTCTGCGTCTCGGAGCTCTACATCTTCTCTTATTTTTTCCCCTGCTTTTTGTCCGAAATTTTCTACATTTAACAAAGTATCCAAAAATATAATTTCCCCTGTGTAATCCAAGAAAAGCATTGCATATGAATAATAAGTGATGAGAATATCTGCTTGCATTGCCTGGCTTGGCAAATCCGCAACCATAATATTAATTTGCATACTCTTATTATTATGTTCCAGCAAAAAACTCTCTATGCCATGCAGAAGTTGTTCTTTAAAATTCGTACTTTCTTCAGCAAGATAAATTACCACTTCCTTTTTTTTATTATGTCCATCTGTGCCGGGAATTTTTTGAACACATCCGCCTAATATTGTCATCATATATACAGCAAGGAATATCTTAGCAAACAAATATGTGTTTTTACTATACATTATTTTCTCTCTTCATTATATGCGTATACCAATTAATTCGCTGTTCGCTTCCGCAACAAACCCCACATTTCTCTTTGTTTTTATTTTAATACCATGGGGTAAAAAAGTACATTCCCACTCCAATATATAACAGGTTTCATAGAACGCCAATACAACATGATATTTTTGTTCACGCCATGCGCTTGCACAGGCAACTTGTCTATAAATAAGTTGGTTATGCGTATCCATATATTGATTTTCTTCCACTGCTGTTTCACCATATTCCCAGTAGTTATATCCGAGAATCAGCTCCGTCTGTTTTCCCTCTATCTCTAACAGCAGTTTATCCTGTGTTCCAAATTGAAAGCAAACTGAAGTTATCCCAAATAAATTTGACCCAAACACATAACGCAAACCGGTATATTGTTGTGCCCGGGGCATATCCCATGAACTAATTCCTTCCGGCAAATACATCGATTCCATTTCCCGATTTGTATTTAAAGATGTGATTTTATTTTCCCTTTCCCCTGCCGCTGGTTCTTCTAACGCAGCTTTTAAATCACCCATAATGACATCTAATGCTTTCATATATGTCCTGCTGGCCCCATACATAATAAACACTGCATCAAGTTTTGGAAACACAATATACATTTGGCCAAAAGCGCCAATACCACCATAATCTCCGCTTTCTCCTAAAATCCAAACCTGATATCCAAACGCTTTTTCCCATTTAGCTGAGCGATTGGCAATATGTGTATGGCTTTGCGTCATTTCTTCTACATATGATTTATCCAATAATTGTTTTCCTTCCCAAAACCCTTGTTGTAACATAAATTGTGCAAATTTTGCCAAGTCCTCATTATTAAGACTCATCCCCCATCCGCCAACGTTTCGGTTTTGGCTACATACCTGCCATTGCACCCGCTCGATATGCAGCGGTTCCAATAATCGTGGGCGCAAATAGTCAAGCAATGTTAACTTTGTTATTTTTTGAATTATAGCTGACAGCATATATGTACAGGCACTTGAATAAATAAAACGATTTCCAGGTTCTTCACTAATATAAGAATGCAAAAAGTCTTTTGCCCAATCAATAGTATCTGAAAAATGTAAATTTGCATAGGAATAGGGAAAATCATTAACAACCTCACCCGGATATTTTCTCTTGAAATCATCCGGAGCTCGATCAAAACCTGCAGCCATCATAAGCAAATGTCTGATACGTAATTTTTGCATATTTTCACATGGCTCACCTTTAAAATATTCCGGAAAATAGCGATATACCAAATCATCCAGTGTCAACAACCCTTCTTGTTTAGCAAACCCTACTGCTATAGCAGTAAAACTTTTGCTAACAGAAAAAAGGCAGTGCATTGCCCCCTCCTGGTAAGGGGCACGATATCTCTCCGCCACAACTTTTCCATGGCGAAGTAACATCAACGCTTGTGCCCCGTAATATGGCTGGGCCAACTTATCCAATGCTATTTTTAGTTTCTTTTCATCAATTCTTTCCATATCGGGTTTTATTCGTTCAAAATATCTCATTAAATAATATTTCCTTTGACTTTATGGTTTTTCTTCTATCCTTAGTATAAAGAAGATACCGCAAAAATCAAGAAATTACCATTTTACTTTTTACACACTTTATGCTATTCTTTTTAAAAACAAAAAAGAAAGTGCGTTTTATGGATATTCAATTATTTTTGGAAAATTTTAGCCGTACTGATGCATTGAGCCGGGAAATGGGTATACAAGTATCCAAAGTATCCCCCGAGGGTGCAGAAGCCGAGATGTATATTACCGACAAGCAAAAAAATTATATGGGGATGCTTCATGGAGGCGCCTTATTTACTATTGCCGACGTTGTTGCCGGACTTTGCGTTTCATACTACGGCGAACAGTGTGTAACACTTAGTTCAAATTTAAATTATTTAAAGGCTGTAACCTCAGGCAAAATTATTGCTCGTTCTTCGCTTTCCCGTAGAGGAAGAAAAATATGTGTCTGTGAAATTCGTATCTATTCAGAAGAAGAAATGCTGATTTGTACTGGGACATTTACCATGTATATGTCGGGCATTCCCGTAGATACTGCTCTTCCGCAAATGTAAACTTTTTATGCCAAGCATATACAACTATTCCATTTTAGCGTATAATAATAGGGTGTTGTGATAAATACTCACAGGAAATGAAGGAGAATATGAAAGAAAAATTATCATCTATGTGTAAAACCATGAGGAATAAATGTTCCTCATGTATTGCAAAAATCCAAAACTTTTTTTCTAAAAGAAAGTCAGGTCATTATGCAACAACATCGAAGGTAAAAGTATCCGACAGGACAACCGCTCGTCGACCGCTTGTACATCAGGTATCGAATAGACATCATTCTTTTTCCGAATGGGGTCCTGCTCATACAGTCATTTCTATGTTTCGTAATTTATCGAATTACTACCATAGTTTAGGAAGACATCGGTTGCTTTACGTATTAACAGCATGCCTTCTGTTAATAATGACTCCCTTTTCTATTGCATTTTGTATCCCGTTTAACTCTGCTTCCGCTGGAACAGACGTTTCGTTACATATCAATAGTTCCGGCGTTCTGTCAGCGGCAGAAGTAGAAGCTTCCGAACCGACCAAAATTTATTCCGCAGAGCCTGGTTTTGTCAATGACGTTGTCATAGATATACAAGAGAGGCTTATGGAATTATCCTATATGGGAGAAGATGAGCCTTCAAATTACTATGGAGATGAAACGGTCGAAGCCATTAAACGTTTCCAGCGTACACATGGTTTAGAGATGACAGGGGTTGCTGATTATGTTACTTTTGATCTGTTATTTTCTGACGAGGCTAAGCCTTATGCCGTTACTAAAGGTGCAGAAGGCGAAGATGTATTAGAATTGCAGTTACGTTTAGTGGAACTCGGGTATCTTGAGGAAGCCAATGGTATTTTTGATGATGCCACCACAAGTGCAGTAGAACTATTCCAGCAGAGGAATGCTCTTTCTGTCGATGGTACAATTGGTCAAAAAACAAGAGAAGCATTGTATTCCGATGATGTTAATGCATACGCATTATATCTTGGAGAAGAAAGTAGTGAAATTCTTTCTTTACAACAGCGTCTTTCCACGCTTGGTTATCTTACTACTACTCCAGATGGCAAATATGGCCAAGATACCGTCTCTGCAGTTAAACGTTTTCAGGAACGAAACGGTTTGATTTCTGATGGATATTTGGGCAATGCAACCAAACAACTGCTTCTTTCAGACAGTGCTCAGGCAAATAGTATTAGTTTAGGCGATAGCGGTAACGATGTGACCCGCATTCAGGAACGTCTAGTTGCATTAGGTTATATGCGTAGTGCAACAGGTTATTTTGGCGAAAATACCGTATCTGCTCTAAAATCTTTCCAAAAGCGTAATGGGCTTACTGCAGATGGTAAATTTGGTGTTTCAACAAATCATAAATTGTTTTCTGATTCAGCCATTAAAGCCGCCTCTTCGAGTAGCAGCAATACGAGCAATAGCAGCAATAATAACAGCAGTAGCAGTAGTAATAATAGTAGCAGCAGTAGCAGTAATAACAATAGTAATTACGAATATTCAGGATCTGGTAGTGTTTCTGCCTTAATAAAAGCTGCAGAATCCCGACTTGGATGTAAATATGTATTGGGTGCAAAAGGACCAAACCAATTTGACTGTTCAGGGCTGGTTTATTGGTGTTTGAATAACGCTGGCGTTAAGCAAAGTTATATGACTTCTTCTGGTTGGAGAAACTGTTCTAAATATCAAAGAATTACTAGCCGGAGTCAGGTAAAGGCCGGAGATATTCTTGTCTTTACAGGGCATGTTGGTATTGCTGTTAGCAATAGTATGATGATTGATGCTTCAACAAGTAATGGCAAAGTTGTTAAGCGCTCATCTTATGGTTCTTATTGGGATTCGCGTTGGATTTGCGCGTATAGAATATTCTGATTTTAATTAATACTATAAAAATAAGGCAGTAACTGCCTTATTTTTATTTTTTTACATAAAAGATAAATGTGCGGTGCGATATTACGCTATACATACAAAATTAATTTTTTAAACATCAGGATCATAAAGAATTGTTCTCTTTTTATTTATTGGCAATCATTTTTATTCGGCAATTTCCCTCTCATTTAATTATGTCATAAAAAAGAAAAACGGTATAGAAAACTATACCGTTTTTCTTTAAATAGTTACATTTATCATATACCTTATTTATGACAGCATTCATATACACTATTCATTTATTTTAAACAATTCATAAAAGAAATTTATGCCCAAAACATTCCCTGCGGAGCTTCTTTCATCACACATTGTTTTAAGGTATTAATCGCTGTATCCAAACCCTCCAATTTACTCATCAGAGCATCTTCATGTTCAACACTCATCACTTTATCATATCCGGCAAGACGCAATTCTGCAACAATATTTCTCCAGAATAATAAATCATGCCCACAACCAACAGAACGGAATCTCCAAGAACGATCCTCCGAATAATGGCGCGTATCCAAAACACCATTAATTGCTTTATTATACTCATCCACTTTAGTATCTTTTGCATGGAAATGATAGATTGCATGATGTTTTCCCAATTCACGAATTGCCGCAACAGGATCTACACCTTGCCAAATCAAATGACTCGGATCAAAATTTGCGCCAACAACAGGCCCAACTGCTTTGCGCAGCTTTAATAATGTATATGGATTATAGACACAAAATCCCGGATGCATTTCAAAAGCTATTTTGGAGACACCATATTTTTTCGCCTCTTCAACTTTTTTCTGCCAGTAGGGTATCAGTACTTTGTTCCACTGCCAATCTAATATTTCAAGGTAATCATCCGGCCATGAACAGGTAACCCAATTGGGCTTTTGACTTGTTTCACTATCCCCGGGGCAGCCGGAAAAAGTAACAATTGTATCTATCCCCATTTTTTGCGCCAATTTAAAGGCTTTTGTCAGTTCTTTATCTGCAAAATCCGCAATTTCTTTATTTGGATGCACAGGATTATTATGTGTAGATAAAGCACAGATGCTCATCTGATATTTCTTCAACGTATTCATAAATTCCTGGTATTTGTTTTCATCATACAACAAAATATCAGGATCACAATGTTTTTTCCCCGGCGAACCGCCGCAGCCCATCTCAATAGAATAGACCTCTCGCGCTGAAAGAATTTGACACATCTCCTCTAACGATTCTGTTTGAAAAACAGGGTTCATTACTGCAATATACATGCTTTTTTTACCTTCCTTCTTTATTTAATCAAAATAAATCGTTTTTCCCGTCTTGGCTGAGCGGTAAATTGCTTCTAAAATTTGTGTGACAACCAACGCCTGTTCCGGCTTTACAACCTGATCTACCCCATCTTTTACAACATGATAAAAGACGTCCTGCTCTACATCAGGTGCATCTTCTCCTTCTCCGTCATAAAAAGCAACACCAGCCGGATCCAACGCCGGAATCTCTACGACTTGTTTATTATACTTTATTGTATTAATGCGTAAACCGTCTTTCATATCTGCGCCTGCTTTGGTTCCGCAAAGAGAAGTCTTGGCTTCATCAACATCCAGCGTATTTAATGCCCAACTGGCTTCCAAAACAATTGTAGCCCCATTTTTCATTTTAATAAAACCAAATGCGGAATCTTCCACCGTAAACTTATCACGATCCCAATCACCCCAAGCATTACCGGTATTGGTTTGATCACTTAACTTTTTAAAAGTTGAGCCCGTTACAGATGCAGGTTCATAGTTATTCATCATCCATAACGTAAGATCTAGCGCATGTGTTCCAATATCAATTAATGGTCCACCACCTTGTTCCTCTTCATTAAGAAAAACTCCCCAAGTGGGCACAGCCCGGCGGCGAAGCGCATGTGCTTTAGCATAATATATTTCCCCAAGATCTCCATTTTCACATGCAGCTTTCAGATATCGAGAATCTGGACGATATCGGTTTTGATAACCGATATTTAAAATTTTTCCGGTTTCTTTTGCCGTTTTAACCATTTCCACCGCATCTGCATAAGTCTTTGCCATCGGTTTTTCACACATAACATCTTTTCCTGCTTTCATTGCATCAATTGAAATAAAACTGTGCGAACGATTGGGCGTCAAGACATATACCGCTTCAATATCTTTTTCTTTTTCAAGAAGTTCTTTGTAATCTGTATAAACACGCGTATTTTCTGTACCGTATTCTTCTTTTGCTTTAATCGCCCTTTCCTCCAACAGGTCACATACTGCCGCAATTTCAAATTTCCCATTTTTTTTCATTGCAGGCAAATGCTTCCCATTTGCAATGCCGCCGCATCCAATAATACCAACTTTTAATTTTTCCATACCCACAACTCCTTTTTATTTCAATAATAAAGCTAAAATAACTACTAACATCAACTTATACAGATAAACGGGTAGAATCCCGCTCTACTAATTCATGCTTAAGCACTATACTTTTGGTTACATGACCGCTTATACGCTCAAATAATAATTCCATTGCAGTTAAACCAATCATATATTGGGGTTGCCCAATTGTCGTCAGGGATGGTTGATATACTTCGCTCATTGCGGTATTATCAAACCCAACAACAAAAATATCCTCAGGTACACGAATTCCTCTTACCTTCAGTGCTCGAATTGCCCCTATTGCTCCTGCATCGGAAAATGCAAAAATTGCATCCGGCAATCTTTTTAATTTCAAAATATCCCAAACACTGCTGGCGCCATCTTTATAAGTCAAACCTTTTGGAAAGAAAAGCGTTGTATCTACCGAAATGTGCGCCTCTTCCAAAGCTTTTTTATAGCCTATTTCCCGCAAAGCAGCTGATCCATATTGATGAATTTTTTGATCGGTTTTTTTTAAATCAAAATTGACACCCATAAGCGCAATTCGACGTTTCCCTCGCTCAATCAAAAATCGAGTAGCATCATAAGCTGCTTGAATATTATCAATGCTAACACATGAAATTTCGGTATCTTCAACCGGTTCACACGCACATACAACAGGGTAATTACGGTTGAGTTCACTGATTTGCTCTTCTGCATGCAGTGTGGTCATAAAAATTGCACCATCAACAATTTTGGTCTGTATCATTGTAATTGCTTCTAAAATATTTTTTTGAAGATTACGAGTTGTCATCATCAATACATTGTAATCAAACTCTCTCGCTTTATCTTCAATCCCCTGTACAACACGCGAGTAAAATTGATTAGAAATTGTGTTTAAAACTACTAAAATCCGTTTTGTTTGATGTTGTCGAAGATTTTTTCCTAAAAAATTCGGTGTGTAATTCAACGCCTGTACTGCTTTCAACACCTGTTCTTGGGTCTTTTTTTTTACACTTTGTGGCTGATTGAGAACCCGAGATACAGTTGCTACAGAAACGCCCGCATAATGCGCTACTTCTTTCATTGTCGCCATATCATATTCCTCCCAGCCAATTTTGTAATCGATTACAATTAAAATATACTATACAAAAATAAAAAACACAATCTTTTTTCAAAAGAAAATCATTGTATATTTTTTATTTATTCTGATAGAATAGTGATAAATTTAGCTATATTTTATTTTAGGAGAAATAACTATGCTGGATAAAAGTGTTCCGTATGTAAATATACTGATGTGTCGTCCGCCGGAAGCAAAAAAAGTGAATTTTACATTGCCCGAATCTTTTTCCTATGCCATGTATCAGCCAGGAGATGAAAAAGACTGGGCGGAAATTGAGACCTCCGTTTTGGAATTTGACCGAAGCGTGGATGCCTTGTGTTTTTTTCAGGACTATTTCATGGGTTCAGTACGCGAATTGGAACGCCGCTGTCTATTTATTCAAAATGCGGAAAAGAAAAAAATTGCAACAGCTACAATATGGTGGGAATATTCAGGAATGCGAAGAGATCCTTGGGTTTCCTGGGTTGCCGTACGCCCTGAATACCAGGGTCTCGGACTCAGCAAAGCGTTAATGTCCAGATTATTGGATATAACAGAAAAAATTGAAGGCAAACGAAATATCTACCTTCACACACAATCTTGGAGTCATCGTGCGGTCAAGGTTTATGAAAAATTTGGATTTCAGATTACACGTGAACCAAATCTTTTTAAATATGCAAATGACCAATATGAAGAAGCAATTAAACTTCTTTCTAAAATTTATAGTAATTATCCTAACCGATAAATAACTTAAAATATACTTGTTGCATTTGTTTTTCTTTGCTATAATAAGTAACAGTAATTTGATTACTATCAGAATAAAAAGGGTTCCCCTTTTTCTATTATATCTATTGTTGAAAGGACAAAGAGGTAAAATGTTAGTATCAATGAAAGAAATTCTTGATCGTGCCAGCAAAGAAAACTATGGCGTGGCTGCTCCCAATGTATGTAGTGAACTTGATGCAAGAGCTGTTATTGAAATTGCGGAGGAATTGCGTGCTCCAATTATTTTGGATGTTGCTCATGGTGCAACGCCTGACATTAAATTTCTTGGTAGCTATTTGACTATCCTCGCCGACAAAGCAAATGTCCCTGTTGCGATAAACTTGGATCACGGTGCTACCTATGAACACGCGATTGATGCCATTGCATCTGGTTTTACTTCTATAATGGTAGACCGTTCTAGTTTGCCTTATGAAGAAAATGTCGCCCAAGTAAAAGAATTAGTAAAAGTTGCTCATGCAACCGGAGTCAGTGTTGAAGCTGAGCTTGGTCATGTTGGGCAAGGTGATAATTATGCTGTAGATGGAAAACAAGCTTTAACTGACCCTGCTGAAGCGAAAAAATATATTGAGGAAACCGGTATCGACATGCTCGCTGTCGCAATTGGTACTGCACATGGTGAGTATATCGGCACTCCTCATATTGATTTCGAACGTTTGACTGCAATTAAGCAAGCTGTTGGCCAGGATTTTCCTCTGGTGTTGCATGGTGGTTCTGGATCCGGAGATGAAAATTTAGCAAAAGCTTGTCGGATGGGAATTAACAAGGTTAATATTTACACAGATTTAGCCAAGTCGGCCGTCAAAAAAGTTAAGGAAATGCCAAAACCAGGGATGATATGGTCCGCAATTATTGCTGGAATTAAGGAACAGATTGGTTATTACATCGAATTGTTCGGGGGCAAGGGTAAAGCATGGGTTCCTGCAGATAAAGGTGTTTCCGGAACTATTGTTGATATGATTGAAAAATAAAGAAAAATCTTTTAAAAAAGAAAGGGAAGCCCCCTTTCTTTTTTTGTAAAGTTTTATCTTTTAGTTTTGTATATTAAGGAAACGCCTTGTAAATTTTTTGTGTATGAATTAAAATGTATGTGGTGATATTTGCTTTTATATATCATGAGATTTGATTTAGGGAGGTTTATATGAACTGGGCGATTATTTCGTTAGTTGTTTCCTCTCTGGCATTAGGTATTGCTGCCTATTTTTATTATTGGGTCAGTAAATTGCCTACAGCTGAAGGAAAACTTGACAGTATTGGTAAGCTTATTCGGCAGGGTTCTTTTACATTCCTTAAACGCGAGTATAAGATTTTGACTATATTTGTGTTAATTGTAAGCTTAATTATTCTTTTATTTTATCCTTCTCCATTTTGGGATGGCAGTATTGCGGAAAATTTAAAAATGGTTATTGCTTATATTTTAGGTTCTGTATTTTCTGCTTTTGCCGGAGCAGTAGGTATCAGTATTGCGACAATTGCCAATGTTAAAGCAGCTACCGCAGCAAAAAAAGGACTAGCGCCTTCATTTATGGCCGGTTTTCGTGGAGGTGCAGTTATGGGGATGGCTGTTGTTGGTACATCTCTTGCAGGACCTGCTTTATTATATTTAATTACAGGAGATTCCGGAATTGTCTTGGCTTTTAGCTTTGGGGCCAGTACTCTTGCTTTGTTTGCCAAAGCAGGCGGAGGTATTTTTACCAAAACTGCAGATATTGCAGCAGATCTGACAGGTAAGGTTGAATTGGGAATTGCCGAAGACGATCCGAGAAATCCGGCTGTAATTGCCGATAATGTCGGCGATAATGTAGGTGATGTTGCAGGTATGGGAGCAGATTTATTTGATTCTAATGTTGCATCTATCGCAGCCGCTATGGTTATTGCAGCTACATTGGGGCAAATCCAACTTCTTTTTTGCTTTGGTGCTCTTGGTTTATTTTCATCAATTATTGGTGTCCTTGTTGCCCGTGTTGGTAAACATGGAGACCCTGGAAAAGCTCTTAATAGCGGAACATATTTAACCTGTACTATTTTTGGTTTTCTCACACTGGCTGCTTGCCTTATTTGGAATTATGAGTTGCGTTTGTGGGGCGCAGCCATAGTCGGTATGCTTGCCGGTGTAGCAATTGGCATTACCAGCGATTTTTTTACCGGAGACGATAAAACACCGGTAAAAATGGTTGCCCGAGCTTGTCAAAGTGGTCCCGCTTTTACCATCCTTTCTGGTTTTTCTTATGGATTATTAAGCTCTTTTCCTTCTTTAGCGGGAATCGGCATTGCCACTTTAGTTTCTTATAAATTGTGTGAGCCTCTAGGTAGTAATTATGCGCTCTTAGGGATTTCTGTTGCGGCGATTGGAATGCTCTCAATTGTTGGTATGATCATATCCAACGACGCTTATGGCCCCATTGTGGATAACGCTCGCGGCGTTGCAGAAATGAGCGATTTGGGAGAGGATGTCATTGAAATTACAGATAAATTAGATGCTGCAGGCAATACTTCAAAAGCCATTACCAAAGGATTTGCCGTGGGAGCAGCAGGATTGACCGTTATTGCCTTACTCTCAGCCTTTGCCGAAATTATTTCTAATGCGGGAATGGAGTTTAACGGATTTGATTTAATGAATCCTCTAGTATTTTTTGGAATGCTGATCGGGGCCGCAGTTCCGGCTGTCTTCTCTGCTATGCTTATGATGGGTGTTAATCGCAATTCGCAAAAAATGGTCAAAGAAATTCATCGTCAATTTGATACTATTGAGGGTTTAAAAGAAGGCAGGGATGGTGTATCGCCAGAATACAATAAGTGTATCGATATTGCAACTATTGGTTCCCTAAAAGAATTGATTCCTGCTGGCTTGGTTGCCATTCTCACAACCTTACTTGTCGGCTTTATTGGTGGTATTAATGCTGTAGGCGGATATCTTGCCGGCAATATTATTTCCGGTCTACTTTTAGCGATTTTAATGGATAATGCTGGCGGGTTATGGGATAACGCAAAAAAATATATAGAATCTGGTCACTTTGGTGGAAAAGGGTCCGATGCACACAAAGCAGCTGTAATTGGCGATACCGTAGGTGATCCGTTTAAAGATACAGCTGGGCCTTCAATCAACACGCAGATTACTGTGGTTTCTCTTGTTGCATCATTGGCGGCTACACTATTTATGGCCTGTTCATTATTTTAATTAGCTTTAGATTCGTACACTTTTGCTATTATTAGTAAAGGTGTACGAAAAAAATATAACAAAGGAATTTATAAACATGGAAACTTTCTTAAACAACATGGGTGCATTATTTGAAAATGTGACCAATATTACATGGCAAATGGTTGTCATGTGGTTAATCGGCGCAGTTCTGATTTATTTGGCAATAAAAAAAGAGATGGAGCCCTCTTTACTTTTGCCAATGGGCTTTGGTGTTATTCTTGTTAATTTGCCCTTTTCTGGTGCAATTACACAAGGTACCGAAGAGGGTGCATTAAGCGTTTTATTTAATGCCGGTATTGCGAATGAACTTTTTCCGCTATTGCTGTTTATTGGTATTGGCGCGATGATTGACTTTGGTCCGCTTCTTTCAAATCCAAAAATGTTGTTATTTGGTGCAGCTGCACAATTCGGCATTTTTTTTGCCTTAAGCATGGCCAGTTTATTGGGATTTGAGTTAAAAGATGCCGCTTCTATCGGTATTATCGGAGCTGCCGATGGCCCGACTTCCATCTTTGTCGCAAACTTTTTCCAATCTAATTATTCAGCCGCCATTACGGTGGCCGCTTATTCTTATATGGCCCTTGTTCCAATGATTCAACCACCGATCATCAAAATGATTACAACTAAAAAAGAACGCTTAATCCGCATGAAATACACACCTAAGGATATTTCTCCGGCTGTACGTATTTTATTTCCTATTATTGTTACCGTAATTGCAGGACTTGTAGCCCCAAAATCTGTTGCATTAATTGGTTTCTTAATGTTTGGTAATTTAATTCGCGAATGTGGTGTATTGCGTTCTCTTTCCGAAACAGCACAAAATATATTAGCAAATCTGATTACCATTTTCCTCGGTATTACTGTTGCTGTTAATATGAACGCTGAAACTTTCTTGCGCTGGGAAACAATATTGATCTTTATTCTTGGATTAATTGCCTTTGTCTTTGATACAATTGGCGGCGTTTTATTCGCTAAGTTGCTTAATTTATTTAGCAAGAATAAAATTAATCCGATGATTGGCGCAGCTGGAATTTCCGCTTTCCCTATGGCCTCCCGTATTGTGCATAAAATGGGACGCGATGAGGATCCGAATAACTTCTTACTTATGCATGCAGCGGGCGCAAATGTTGCAGGTCAGGTTGGTTCAGTTATTGCCGGTGGTTTAGTTATGACACTGGTCAGCGCTGCATTGGGAATGTAATTAAAGGAGGTTTTCACTATGTCAATTAATATATCAGCATTTTTAGATTCGTTAAACATTATGCTAAGCGGTATGGTGAGCATTTTTATTGTTATGCTTGTTATCTATGGCATTATCATTTTAATGGGCAAAGTATTTTCACCAAAGAAAAAGAAAAGCAAATAAATATAATGAAAGGCACCTGTATCAGCAAACAGGTGCCTGTTTATTTTAGCAAAATTTATTTTTCTTTTTTCTTTCCGGGATCTGCGCTAAAATAATTGCTGTAAACATAAATAAACATCCTATCGCTTCTCGCAAAGAAGGCAATTGCTTTAATATTATTATTCCAGCCAAAACAGCAAATACAGATTCCAAACTCATAATCAGTGAGGCGATTGCCGGTTTTGTATATTTTTGTCCGATTACTTGTAAAGTATATCCGATACCACATGAAAAAACTCCCCCATATAAAATCGGCGCCCACGCAGCAAAAATCTCCTCAAGACGAGGTGATTCTGTTAAAAACATTGGAATCACCGCAAAAAGCCCGGCGACCAAAAATTGCAAGCAAGAAAGTTTAAGCCCATCTACTCTACTCGCATAATAATCAACAACCATAATATGTACTGAAAAGGCTAAGGCACATAGGACAATATATGTATCTCCCTTAAATAAAGCCAGACGATCTTGCATGCACAACAGGTATAACCCAATTATTGCAATGCCAATACATCCCCAAATTTTTAGCGGAACTCTTTTTTTAAAAAAAATACCCAGCACAGGAACAATCAATATATATAACGCAGTAATAAACCCAGCTTTTCCCACAGTGGTATACTGAATTCCCACCTGCTGTAAACAAGAGGCTAAGCCGAGAATAATCCCGCAAATGATCCCTCCGATCCAAAGTTGTTTTTTCTCTTTCTTTTCCATATAGATATTCATATTTTCTTTTTTCTTCTTTCTATCCGTAATAAAAATCAGAGGTAACAATGTAATAGCGCCTAATATAGAACGAATCGTTTGGAATGTAAATGGCCCTACATATTCCATTCCTACACTTTGTGCTACAAAAGCACAACCCCATACTACTGCAGTAATCAACAGCAACAAGTTTCCATGCATTTCTCTAGTCTTCATTAACAAACCCCATTTAATTAATTTTTAACCATGCCTGTTCGGACGCCAAAAAATCCCCTATAAAAAAGCAAAAAGGCACTCTTAAGCGCCCTTTTAAAGGTTTTATCTGCATTCTTCAACAAACAATTTAAAAAGGTTTAAAAACTCCGGATCTTCTTGAGCCATATTTTCCGGATGAAATTGTACCCCCCAAATTTTAGCTTGCGGATTTTCTATAGCTTCAACAATTCCATCCTGTGCCCTTGCTGTTATATAAAATCCTTCAGCAACCCGATCAACCGCCTGATGATGGAAAGAATTTACCTCAACCTTTTCGCGCCCAAACACCTGATATAGTTTACTTTTCTTATTTATAATTTCAATTTGGTGCCATGGTTTCGCCCGTTGTTCCATTTTTCCAAAATGCTGAGCATATGCTTCATCTGCACTCGGAATATCTTGAATTAAATCCCCCCCAAATGCAATATTCAATACCTGCATACCACGGCAAATTCCAAAAATCGGTTTTTTCAGTTCTGCCATTTTCTTAGTTAATATCAATTCCGTATGATCTCGAATCTCGCTGACACGACCTAATTTCTCATGCGGATTCTGGCCATAATATTTAGGGCATACATCTTCTCCACCAGGCAACAAAAGTCCATCTAAAAAATCAGCATATTCTTCAATTAGCTTTTTTTCCTGTATAACCGGAACAACAATAGGAATCGCCCCTGCAGCAATTATCGAGAGTACATAATCTCTTCCTACAATATTTTGGCTCAAAGGCAGATTCTCCTTATTTTCATGAAACGATGCGGTAATTCCAATTAAAATTTTTTCTTTCATTTTTAACCTTTTTTATTCTTAATTTTAAATCGTATCCGGCAATTGTTCTTTTGATACGATTACACGTATAAGTTTGACCGTATTTTCGACATCATCCATATCCACTACCTCGACTGGTGTATGAACATACCTGGATGGAATAGAAATACATCCTGCTAAAATACCTTTTTGGGTCTTTTGAATTGCTGCAGTGTCTGTTCCTCCGGCCCGTAAAACTTCTCTTTGGTATGGAATATCAGCCTGTTCGGCACAATCAATCATAAACCTACGCACAGCAATCGGAACGATAACCGATGAATCCATCATTTTTATTGCAGGTCCTTTGCCCAAAGCGACACTCATCGCCGGCGTTTTAGGCGTATCACCCGTAAGGGTCACATCCAAATTAATGTTTAAATCCGGGCTTATCGCATAGGCTGCTACCCCTGCTCCGCGTAAACCGACTTCCTCCTGTACGGTAAACACAGCATAAACGTCGTGCGACGATTGCATTTCTTTCATCGCTTCAACAATAATTGCACAGCATACCCGATTATCCATCGCCCCAGAAGCAACACGTTTTCCCATATCCACATAGTTACTTACAAATATGCACATATCGCCAATCTGTACTTTCTCTTCCGCTTCCTCACGGGAAGTGCAGCCAATATCAATATACATATTAGGAACTGTTGCTACTGCTTTAGCATCTCTTGTTTCTGGAGTTTCAAAATAAGTTACACCTCTTACTCCGTTTTCAAAAACCACTTCTCTGGCAACACTGAGAGGAGGTAAAATCCCACCAACATTTGCAATACGCAAAAAACCATTTTCATCAATATCTACTACAATAAAACCAATTTGATCCATATGAGCAGACAGCATTATTTTTTTGCCAGATATTCCTTTTTTATGGCAAATTAAATTTCCTAATACATCAACCCACAATTCATCACAATACGGCCGCATATATTCTGCCAGAATCCGAGCAGTCTTGTGTTCATTTCCCGAAGGGCCATATGCCTGTAAAATATCTATCAACATCTTCTTAAACATATTCATTTCACCTCTTCTATTTTATGCCCTGTTAAAAAAGCGTCCGCTAATTTTATTGTATTCTCATAATCCGAAATATCTGCAACAGCTATCGGGCTATGAATATATCGGCATGGTATCGAAATCCCAATAGCCCATGCCCCCCCGCAAGCTTTATGTATTGCGCCCGCGTCTGTCCCGCCTTTTGTTCCCTGACGGATTTGATACGGAATTCCGTTTTCTTCTGCTGTCTGTTTCATCTTTCTAAACAGCTTTGGCGTGACAATTGTAGCGCTATCCATCATAGAAATTGCAGGGCCTTTACCAAGCTTTGTAACATATTGATGCCCTTCGAGCTCCGGCATATCATTTGCCGTTGTTCCTTCAAAAATCAATGCAAATTCCGGTTGTATTTGATATGATGCAGCCATTGCACCACGCATACCCACTTCTTCCTGTACCGTAAAAACCGCGTAAAAATCATAATCATATTTTTTCTTTAAAAGTTCTAATATGACTGCACACCCCAATCGATCATCAAGCGCTTTCCCTTTTATTCTTCCATTACCAAAATAAGAAAATGCCGTATCAAAACAAATATAATCACCTACATTTACGTATTTCATCGCATCTTCCTTATTTTCCGCGCCGATATCCACAAACAATTCTGCATGCGGAATAGCTTTGGACAGTGCATCACGTCCTTGCAAATGAATTGCTTTTGATCCGATAACACCAGGTATTTTATCCTTTCCTACAAAAACGCGCTTGGAAACACATACGCGTGAATCTATTCCAACAGAACTATAGGCTAGCAATCCTTCTTCCGTAATACCCTTTACCATCATTCCAACTTCATCCATATGCGCACAAACCATAACTTTTTTCCCCATTCCCTTTTTATGCACATACAAGTTCCCCATCGTATCCGTCCATATATCATCGCAGGGCGTCACCAATTCTTTTAATACAGTACGAATTTCCTTTTCATTGCCACTTACGCTTACTGCTTCGCTCAATCGTCTAAGCATAATGCCTCCTCCCAATTTTCGTCAATATCTCCAATCATCCCGCTGATCACTTTTGCACAAGCATGAAGTGTGTCTATACGGATTGTCTCCACGGAAGTATGCATATAACGCAAGGGCGGAGAAACAATTGCACAAGGAATTCCACCCCGTTGTACTTGCATTGTCCATGCATCTGTTCCTGTCGGCCCCATCGCGATTTCTAATTCAATTGGGATATTCTGTGCTTTTGCTGAATCTTGCAACATTTTTAGTAATTTTTCATGGATATTGCTTCCTTTTGTCAACACCACTTTATCCATCGGTGCCGTTTCAAAAGGCTTCACTCCCGGCATCGATCCATGACATACGTCTATAGCAATAGCCATATCCGGATGTACAGAGTAGGCACCTATTATTCCGCCCAAACCACTACGTTCTTCCTGAACCGAAGCACAAAATACAACCGAACACTTAAGTTTTCGCTTATTCAAATATTCCATACATTCCAACATTACTGCAATCAAAGCGCGATCATCAAGTGTTTTGCAAGAAAGATATCCGTTTTTTAATTGAAGAGGTGGCTTAGGCGCAAATGTGATATAATCCCCTACATGAACCAATTTTCTTGCCTCCGGCCCATCATAACCTATATCACAAAATAGATCTTCAATTCTATAGGCAATATCTGTTTGCTCTTTATTTAAAAGATGTGGCGGAACCGCGCCAATAACGCCCGGCAATGGTTTATCTCCAAAAACAACCACCTCGCTTCCCGGCAGTACCCTTGGATCTACTCCACCTACATTGATCATTCTAAGCATCCCATTGTTTTCAATTTTGGTAACCATTAAGCCGATCTCATCCATGTGGGCCATAATTAAAATCTCAGGCTTAGTTTTTTCCCCAATACGTCCATAAACATTTCCATATTGATCCTTCCAAACATCTTTTGTATACGTCAAAAAATATTGTTCAACCAATTGTCCTATTTCCTGCTCTGCTCCCGTAACTCCCGGTTTTGCTGTTAAGCAAGATATTGCATCCAACATATCCATAGGCAGACGCTCCTCCAATCTTTCTTACACAAATTATACCACGTTTCTTTTACACAAAGTACATTTTTATATATTTTTCCTTGCAAAATACCCTCTCAGATTATATACTGAATTCAATGTTAAAAAATTTTAGAAACTAATTTATATATAAGCATTTTTTATTTGGAGGTTTGTAATGAAGCATTATAATGTCGCTGTAATTGGCGCAACCGGAATGGTTGGGCAGCGTTTTGTAAGTCTGCTGGAACATCATCCTTGGTTTATGGTTACTACTCTGGCAGCTTCTCCCCGTTCTGCCGGAAAAACATATGCCGAGGCCGTCGACAGTAGATGGGTTATGCCGACTCCTATACCTGAAAAAAATAGAGACATGATTGTCCTGGATGCCTTAAACGATGCAGAGAAAATTGCCTCTGCAGTTGACTTCATCTTTTGTGCGGTAGATATGCCTAAAGCAGAAATTCGCGCGCTTGAAGAGCGGTATGCCAAACTGGAATGCCCTGTTATATCAAATAACTCCGCACATCGTCATACAAAAGATGTTCCAATGATTGTTCCTGAAATTAATGCTGAGCATGCAGAAATTATTCATGCCCAAAGAAAACGACTGGGAACAAAAAGAGGCTTTATTGCTGTAAAATCCAATTGTTCCTTGCAGAGCTATGTCCCCGCATTACATCCTCTTTTATCATTTGGCATAACAAACGTTCTTGCCTGCACATATCAAGCGATCTCCGGAGCTGGAAAAACATTTGCCACCTGGCCTGAAATGATTGATAATGTTATCCCGTTTATCGGCGGAGAAGAAGAAAAAAGTGAAATTGAACCTTTAAAGCTTTGGGGACATATTGAAGGTAATGAAATTGTTGATGCAGTATCTCCTAATATAACAACGCAATGTTTACGTGTCCCTGTCAGCGATGGACATATGGCCGCAGTTTTTGTTTCGTTTAAAAACAAACCCTCCATTGACCAAATTAAACAAATTTGGTCTGAATTCCGTGGACCTGCTCAAGACATGCAGCTTCCTTCTGCACCTAAGAAATTCCTTCATTATTTTGAAGAAGACGATCGTCCTCAAACCAAATTAGACCGTAATTTAGAAAACGGAATGGCTGTTTGCATCGGTCGTTTACGTGAAGATAAACAGTATGACTATAAATTTGTTTGCCTTTCTCACAATACTCTGCGCGGAGCGGCTGGCGGTGCCATACTAATGGCCGAGTTACTTGCCAAGCTCGGTTATATGGATTAATGCAATGAATTACAGTATACACCCTAAAACAGGGGAAAAGATTTCTATCCTTGGGTATGGCTGCATGAGATTTACTCGAAAAGCCGGTAGTATAGATCAGGAAAAAGCAGAAAAAGAAATGATTTACGCCATAGAGCATGGCGTAAATTATTTTGATACCGCTTATATTTATCCAGGAAATGAAGTTACTTTAGGTAAATTTTTTGCCAAAGGGTGGAGAAATAAAGTTTATCTAGCAACTAAAGTTCCACACTATAAAATTCGTTCTCTATCCGATTTAGAAAAAATCTTTTTAGAAGAACTGAACCGTCTGCAAACAGATTATATCGATTATTACCTGATGCATATGTTGCCTAATGTAGAAACTTGGGAACGATTAAAAAATTTAGGCGTCCAAACTTGGCTGGAACAAAAAAAAGCAGAAGGCAAAATTCGCCATATCGGCTTTTCATATCATGGCGGCACACATCATTTTAAGCAGCTAATTGATGCTTACGACTGGGATTTTTGTCAAATACAGTATAATTATATTGACGAATATGCACAAGCTGGTAAAGAGGGTTTACGATATGCCTTTTCAAAAAATATTCCTGTAATGATTATGGAACCTTTAAAAGGGGGGCGGCTAGCCAATCGCCTTCCTAAAGATGCAATTAGTGCATTTAATTCTTCCGGGAAAAGACGTTCTCCTGCAGAATGGGCGTTACGCTGGCTTTGGGCACAAAAGGAAGTTTTTTTATTGCTTTCTGGTATGAACGATATTACACAAATACAAGAAAACATTCGTATAGCTTCCATCCCCAGACAAGACATGCTAGAACAAACAGACTATCCCTTTTTTTCTAAAGCAATTGCCTCTATCCGTCGTGCATCAAAAATTGACTGCTCTGCTTGCGGGTATTGTATGCCCTGCCCTTCCGGAGTGGATATTCCCGTCTGTTTTCGATGCTATAATAATTTATATGCTGAAGGATGGTACATTGGTTTTAAAGAATATCTTATGTGTACAACATTAAAATCCAAATCTTCGTCCGCATCACAATGCATCGGATGCGGTAAATGTGAGCAGCGCTGCCCGCAACATTTGCCCATTCGCGAAAACTTAAAAAAAGTACGAAAAAAAATGGAAACTCCATTATATACTTTGATTAAAATTTGCGCCAACAAATTTTTTAAATTTTAATTTTTAAAAAAAATTAAGGGGTAAAATATTTTACCCCTTAAACTATATTATTTTTAGCATTCATATGCAATAAGAAATAATAGTTCAAGTATATTTTCACGTGCTCTTGTTATTCTGTAATTTTTCTTGAAATATCTCTTTCTTGCGCACACTGTTCTTAATCATACGATATACTGCCGCTGTAATCGGGACTGCCAGTACCATGCCTAAAACTCCATATATACCCCCTCCTACAATAACAGCAACAAAAACCCAGATTCCCGGAAGTTTTAAAGACTCTCCTACAACTCTAGGATAAATCAAATTTCCCTCTACTTGCTGTAGTATAACCAGATAAAGCAGGAAAAAAAACGCCTTAATTGGAGAAATTGTCAATATCAATAAAAACCCTACCGCTCCACCTATATAAGCTCCCCAAATTGGTATCAATGCCGTTGTTCCAATAACAAGGCCAGTTGTTGCCGCATAAGGAAATCCAAAAATCAACATCCCTACGGCACACAGTACTCCTAAAATCACTGCTTCTATACTTTGCCCTACGATATAGCTATGGAAGCAATCGTTAAAAACCGCAAGAATATGTTTTGTCTTTTTGACAAAGTTTAGGTTGAAATATCTTTCTTGAAGACAATTCATTTGCAGTTTTAATTTATCTTTGCCCAACAACAAATAGACAGAAAAAATCAACCCGACAATTAAATCTGTTAAAAATGTGATGAGATCTGCTGCTAAATTTACAGTACCGCCTATTCCATCATAAATAAACCCAATCAATTTTGAAATAAGTTCATTCCAATTTATATTTTTAAATGTATCAAGTAAATCGTTTTGAATAAATTCCAATTTGCCAAGTTCTTCTGTTAAATGCACCATGGTTGTCGGAAATTGTGCTATAACCAATTGTATACACGAGCCTATCGCCGGAATTACAATCCAAAAAAATACAACTACAATTCCTAAAAGAGTGACAAATGAAGCAAACATACAGACCGGCCTTCGGCTTTTGGCTATCCATCCATTTTTTTGCTTTTGGAAATAATACTTTTCATAAAAGCTCATCAAAATATTAACAATATAAGCAATTGCCAAGCCAATTAAAAGCGGTGTAATTGCTTTCCATAATAATAATAGTAACTTAGATACAGCAGACCAGTAGTAAATACATAAAAATAATATAAACAAAAATATCCCTATTCGAAAATATGTTTTCCATTCTTTTTTCATTTGTGTCTCCTGTTGTTATCGCATTTCCGCAAATTCTCTATATCCATTTACAGTAACGAATCACCAAAAAACTGAGGCAAATACTCTTGAAATGCCTTTAAACTATCCTGCAAAATATTTTTTGCAACATCTAAATCATCTACCATCGGATCCAATGCTAATGCCTGCAAGGCTAAATTTCTATCTCCTTTAACTGCCGCTTCTACGGCTATATCAACAACATCCTTTTGCTTATTGCAAAAAGATGCGGCGATTCTTGGAATTTCCCCTACAGCAATTCCTCTAACGCCATGTAATCCCATAACAGCAGGAACCTCAACAACGGCATCCCTTGACATATTTTTTATATATCCGGCAGTATTTGGTAAATTTACGGCATAATCATAGCTATTCGCTCCTGAAACAACAGCAGCCATAATACACTCAGCCCGTTCACTATAAGCCGTTTTTAAAAAATCTATTTCTTCGTTTCCTTGTGCCATGCGACCTATTTTTTCCCATAATACGTCTCGTTCTATTTTTCTTTCATCCAGCGGATACATTTGAATATTCATTTTTTTCCAACTACCTCTTGCCATATTTGAAGTATAAGGCATATATTCCAAAAAATGAGCATCTCCGGAAGTTGGGCATTCTCCAAAAACTTCAATAATAGAGCGAGTGTAAGGTTCAAAACGATCTTGCGCCAAAAACAATTTTTTAAACAGAGGTAATAATTCCTCGCCAGTCTGTTTATCTTTGATTGATAAAAACCATGTAAAATGGTTAATTCCCGCAGCCAAGATATCGAGACGCTCATGTGCAGCTGCAGCAATCTTTTTCTCATCGGGATTATGATCCCAGCGAAACACATAATTATGATTAATGTTTAATCCTAACGTACGCCCTAATATACGCCCTGCCATCATATACCCAAAATCAATTTGATGGCATATTCCAACCATATTAACTTTCGTATATTTTAAAGCTGCCGTACAAATTCTTGTCATTGGATTCGTAAAATTGAGCACAATAGCCTGAGGCGCCATACTTTCAATATCTTTTAACACAGGCATAAGTAATGCGATATTTCTCGCCAAATGAAAAAATCCCCCCGGCCCGCCGTTCTCGGCATAATGAATAAGGCCATATTTCTGACTGATTGCAAAATCTTTTTTCCAACAAATCTCCCGATCTATAGCAACCGATATAATCACAAAATCCGCATCCGCAAGCAAATCCTTACGATTTGTACTGGCCATAATACGCATGTTTGATCCCCATTCTCTATTTATGCGTTCCGCAAGCTGGGTAATTTGCTCCAACCCTTTCTCGTTTAAATCGCATAAGCAAAGTGTACCACCATACAATTCTTTTGTACGCAAAATTGCACCCAAATTAGTTAAACCAAAACTTGCGCTGCCTGCGCCAATCACTACAATTTTAGGCCCTTTCATCTTTTCTTTCCTCATTCCTTCTATCGCTTTAAAGTTTATGCTCTTTAAATTTTTGAATTAATTCACTCCCAATACTTGCCTGATTTAAATGATCGGGAATATCTTTTCTATTAATCCACTTTGCTTCGGCAATCTCCTCTTCTTGAATGGCAAACGGCATACGCTTCCCATCCAACTGGGCAGTAAACCCGATCATAACCGTATCCGAAAATGCCCAAGGCTGGCTTTTATAATATTTTATATTTTTTATCTTTACTCCAACTTCCTCCATTACTTCACGAGCAACTGTCTGTTCAAATGTTTCTCCCACTTCAACATAACCTGCAATCAAATGATAACGAGAAGAAGTAGAACCCGGGCTTTTAATCATCAGCAAATCATCACCATCTGATACAGCAACAATAATTGCGGGATTAATTTTCGGGTATTCTCTTGTTTGGCAATTCGTACATACAAAGGCCCGTTCTTTCCCACTCCTTCGCATTAATGCACCGCATTTGCCACAATACCGATGAGCCTGTTCCCAACGATATAACTGCCACCCGGTAATGCCTGCGAAGCCGATCCATTGTTCCGCTTCTCGCATAAGCTGTATCGATTGCATACACAACAAATGATCTTTTTGTATATGCGGTTGTTCGTGTAGGAGATAGCATCCCTCTCCATCTATAGAAAAGAGATATTCTGCTCCATCCTTCGCAGAATCCTTTAGCTGATAAAAACGTGGCAAAGCAATCTTTTTATCTTTTAATATCAATAACATCGTTTGATCTTCGTAATACAATGCAATATCATTTTGTTTAGGTGTATATTGATGAAAACTGTTATCATAGCTATGGGGTTGTATTTCATGTATCATAATTTATATATCCCTTATTCCTTTCCTCTCATTCACACTTTGATAATATCAAACTTTTTTTTTTAGAACAATATCATTTTGCATAAATAGCGGCACAATCATTTTTTATGCATTGATAAGAATCTATAATTGGCTTTTGCCCAATACTTTATTTTATCCTATTAGAGGGATATCCATTTTTTTCGTTGCATAGATTTAGAAAAAAGAGGATTTAGCCATGACATATCAATCAAGAAAATATCAAAAAATTTCCATGATTCTTAAAGGAAAAAAGATGGGTATATTAATTTTAGAAGAGCAACAAAATCTTCATTATGAATTTAATTGTAATAGTACTGTTAATGACGGAAAATTGATACTATTCCTTAAAGATGGTTCATATGTTATTTTACCCGATTTAAATGGAGAAAGTTCAAAAATTCATCTTTCTTCTATTAAGGCAGCCGCATTATTTGAGAATTCCGAAGTAGTAATGAAATCACAATTAGGTTCTTTTAATTGGCCGGCCGCATTAAAAATGCTTAAACAACCACAAACGGAAAAAATACAGCCTGTATCCACTAATAATCCAACTAACGATAATTCCCCCTCACTTACTATGACTTTGAATAATTCAACGGAGCATAGCGATTGCCCATGTCAACAGGCAGAGCAATCTGTCTACTCTTATAATCCATTTTCTTATTATATCAAAAATGCCGTTTGGAAACGGATAGAATATCCTTATTTCGCAAACGGCAGTCATTATTTAGTAGGAGAAATTTTTGATCATGGAGTTCTAATCGCTACTGCCTTAGCAGTTCCCGGCGAATATGCAATAACCCCTCCTCCCTGGCTTAAAGGCTTTAATTGTTTTTTAAACAGTCTCCAAGATGCGCAGGGATATTGGTTGTTTGTCAAAGACTGTCAAACCGGCAATCCTGTTTCTATCCAATCGCTTGCCCAACGGGAAGCGCTGGGATAACTTTTACTCTTTTAGTCAAGATTTCACTATACGAATAGCAATATCTGCGCGTATAACCATCTTGATCAGTTATAACAATAAAAATATCTGAGTAGACACCTTCCAAAATTCCAAAAATATCTATAATTTTATTTCTTTCACCAATAGCATAAAGGCGAACCATACAACCTTCATAATTGGATAAGACAGATTTTATATGTTTTAATTGGTTGGGCATTATATTTATTCTCCTTTTTATTCATATCATGCCCATATTTCCCAAGACTATACTTTTAAAAGTGCAATCTTATCCACTTATTCATTCAATCTTTGCCAAAAGAATAAATTTGTGCATAACTTATTTTTTCAATAGAAAGTTATGCACATTATCAACATAATTAATAAAAATCCATTGGATAAGCCATTATTTCTGTTGATAAATCCACAAAGTTATCAACAATATCAACATTTTTTCTTTTTTATTGTGTATAACTTATGTCTAAAACAGAAAAATCATAGCAAAAAATGAATATTCGATTATGCAGATTGTTCGAGAGTTAAGCGATCTGCAATAAGAGCAATAAATTCTCCGTTTGTCGGCTTGTCATTTTTTGTATAAATATTATATCCGAATATCGTGTTTAAATTTTCAATTCTTCCTCTATTCCAAGCAACTTCTATTGCATGGCGAATCGCTCGCTCTACTTTGCTTGAAGTTGTTTCAAAGTTCTGTGCAATAGTAGGATAAAGTTGTTTAGTAATGCTGTTAATCATCTCGGGCTCCTTAATTACAATTTTTATTGCTTCTTTTAAAAACTGATACCCTTTAATATGCGCAGGAATCCCAATAGAAAGAAAAATACTTGTAATACGTTCATCTAATGATTTACTTTTTACCAAAGTTGTTTTTTTCTGTAGATTTAAGCTTCTCAAATCAAAAAAGTCCAATATTCTTTGATATAACGTTTCCATAACAAACGGCTTGTTCATATAGTACGTAGCCCCAAGAGCAATCGCCCGTGCATAAAGGTTCTCACTGCTGATTGCTGAAAGTATAATAATTTTGGGGATTTCCCCGTATTCACCAGACGCAATCTTTTCCAACAAAAAAAATCCATCTGATTCCGGCATAATTAAATCCGCTACAATAGCATTGGGATGCAATAGTTTAACCATTTCCAACGCTTCCTTTGCATTTTCCGCAATTCCGACTACCTCAATTTCCTGTTGTGAATTCATAAACTGACTAATTTGAGAAGCCAGTTCATGATTGTCATCTACAATCAACAATCTAATCTGCTTTGACATATACGATCTCCCAATTGATGAACTTTTTTTGCTGCAGCATTTGCCGTTTTCGGCTTCAATGGCATTATATCATGGTCAAGCCAAAAAAATATAGTTATAAAAAGTCATAAATTTTTTATTTTTTTAAAAATGCCCCTTTTTTTTTTTAAAAAGGAGCATTTCCATTCATTTTTTCCATTTTCTTGTCCGCATACGTATTCCAATGTAAAATACAGCAATCGGTAATAAAATCATTCCTGCCAGAATAAATAACCCTTCTGGTTTTAAATCCGAAAGCTGAAGCTCAGGAACCACTAACTCTTTACTCTCGATAGAAATTAATGTTTCTAATGGGGAAAGTTTTTTAAGCAGGTTTTCAAAAAACAAGTGATTTCCAGGAGCAGATAAAGCCTCATCACCAATACATTGAGAATCTGTAATCACAGCCAGTTGAGAAGTCACTTTTTCTGATAGGGCTCCAACAATAAATACACCTTGCCGATCCCCTTCCTGATAATTAAAATTTTCTATCTTACTGCTTAATTTCTTTGCAAAGCAATCTGAATCTGCTGCCAATAACATCTGCACTTGTACCCCTTCTTTTTCCAAAAAACTAAGACTTGCCGCTTCATTTACAACAACAGACCAATGATTATCACATAATTCTTCCGTTAAGACGTTCATTAAGGGCGTTGCCCGAAAAGATGTTCGCCGCAGATTGATTGAGTCTACACTTCGCGAAATAATCAGGTCATCATTAATTTTTATATTATAATCGGCTAATAATTGAGAAAATAGTGGCATTTCCGTCGTATAAATCTGCAAAATACCCTGAGTCATATTAAAACTTGAACGATCCAAAAATAATAGAATACGCCCTCCCTGCTGCATAAATTGTGAAATTGTTTCATACTCACTATGTTCTAAGTCTGCTTTTGGTGAAACAATAACCAAAATATCTGTTTGGGCATCCAACTGCTGTGTCGATGTAGACAGATCATAACTATCTATCTGAAAATTTCCGATATCCAATAATTGAATAAATCTTTCAAGTTCGTTTCGCGTAGTTTCTCCATGCCCCGTTAATAAGCGTATATTACAAAACGCACCTCGAACTATTCCCTGTATTGCCGCAGTAATTTTTGTCTCTGCTTTAAAACTAATATTTTGCCCCTCATCGTTTCTTAAATAGAAATCCTCATATGAAAAAATTTGCTCAATCGACCGATCTTTATTTGTAATAATTACACCGTTTTCTATATCTAACAGAGGAGGCCTCTCCGATGTCGATTGTAGTATTTCTTGCGACAAAAAAATTACTTTTACTTTAGATGATGATGCCCCGTATTCCGCCAATAGTTCTTGTATGCGAAAATCAATATTTCCTGGGGAATAAATCATATAAATATAAATTTCTTCTTCCAAATTTTGTAAAATTTTGCATGTTTCTTCTGATAAGGTATACAATTTGTTTCCCGTTAAATCAATTTTTAGTGCTTTTTTCCTCTCTATGGAAGGAAAAATTATATTAATTCCGAAAATCAGAACTAAACATATACTAAAAAAAATATTAAAACCGACGGTGTATCTATTTAAAATTTTATTTTTATGTTTTTTTATCCAATTCATGACCTTCTCTGCCTCCATATCCGCAAAGATTGCATCGTTAATAACTGGAACAATAACACTACCGACAATAGATAAATCATTGAAGAATAACTAAATAGCCCTGACTGAAATTCCGAAAAACGAGTAAACAAAGAAACTATATTAAATAAGCGCTGGAATAACAAGCTTCCTATATACGGTAACAATGCATCGATCATCCACCAAGCAAACAACCCAGACATTGTCACTAACAATGCACGAAAAAGATGAGAAGAGAGAGATGAAATAAATATACCAAAAGCGCAGACCGCGCCGCCAAGTAATAAAACCCCGATATAGAGCAGCAATAATTCCGTCCAATAAATGCCCGACAAAAGCATCATAATCATCGGGAATAATAACGTCATTGTGCAAAAAAACATATAACTAAAAAAAACAGCAAAAAATTTCGCCCACACAACCGTATGCATATAAACTGCTGAAGAAAAAAGTAACCGGTCTGTTCCATTATATTTTTCTGAAGCAAAACTTCCCATCGTCAACAATGGAATAAAGAGTATCAGAATATATGAAACTTCTATAAATACAGTACGTATATTGACAATTTCCGAAGAAAAAAACACATTACTAAAGCGGAATCCACAATATAACATTAACCCTGAAGCAACGATATATAATAATATATCATGAAAATAATGCCGCATCTCTTTTTTTATTATTATGCCCATTACGCTCAAATGTCCTCCCCTTGGTTTTGCCCTGTCAACTGCAAAAACATATCTTCTGGCGAAATATGCAAATATCTCATTTCCAAAACAGGTACTTTTGCTGTTGCCGCCGCAAACCAAATCTGTTTGCGGATATCCTCTCCATTCTCAGAATCAATTAAAACATCCCATACTCCCTGCTCAGGAGCACTGCGAAAATCAATATCTCTTATTCCCGGGATAAATTGAAATGCTGCCTTTGCTTGCGAAGGTACACATGCAATACGCAAGCGAATACGCGCTTTCGTATCTGCCATTGAAAAAAGATTCACACCGTCATTAGAGACAAGCCTTCCTTTATTTAAAACCAAAGTTTGTTTACATACATCCGAAAAACCTGCAATGGAATCGGAGGCAATAACTAATGTTGTCCTTTGTGCTACAGCCTTTAAAAATACTTGGTGAACCCTAACTTCATCCATCCGTAATCCGTAAAAAGGTTGATCAATTAATAAAATTTTTGGCGATGTCGCCAATGCAGCTGCAATAGCCGTACGTGCACAATCCAATGCATTAAGCGCTCGGATCGGGTATTCCGAAAGAGAATAAATTCCAGCAAAAGACAATTCATCATCAATTGCTTTTCTACATTGCATCCCTTTTACTTGATTTATTCCGCAAAAAAAGGTCATATATTCTCTTACAGACATTTCTGGGAATAATTTGTTACCTTCCGGAATATATGCAATTTGTTTTCGGCAAAAAGCCGCCTGCTTCTTTATATTTATTCCGCAAAATTCTATATTCCCTGTATATCGCAACAAATACCCAGAGATTATATCCAGCAACGTTGTCTTCCCTGCAGATTTCATCCCAAAAATTCCTGTCGTTTCTCCTTGCTTTATATGAAAAGAAACGCCGCTTAACGCGGCAGTATCTCCATAGTGTTTTGAAACGTTTTTAACTGTCAGCATACCTGATTCACTTTCTTCTCCTGTTTTCTAAGAAAATTATATCAAACACTATATTTTCACGGTGTAAATAAATTATGAATAAACACTTTCAATAAAAACCAGGCATTTTTTCCCTTTTTTACAATACATATTAAGTAGGCCAATATAAGAAAAAGCCAGCTAAAAACACGGAGGTAGACTATGGATTTAAATGTTAAAACAATTACTGCAGAAAACAGTAATTGGATCGCAAATTCACAAATTTTAATTGAAGGAAATTTAAGCCTTCCTGCAGAACTGGAAGCCATTGAAACTTTGTTGGAAGTTTCAGGTACCAGCGAAATTACAGATATTCATATTGAGGAAAATAAGATTTATTTATCTGGAACTGCATATTTTAAAATCTTATATATGGACGTACATGGTGAGTTTTCTGGCTTTGATGCAGATAGCGAATTTTCGCAAGAACTTGATTTTTCCGGAGCTGCTCCCGATACAAAAGTTTTAGCCTGGAGCTCGCTTGGTGATATTTCATATTCTCCTACAGATGGACGCAACTTATCCATTAAAGCTGTTGCGGAAGTAGATATCTACGCTGCTGGAAATCAACAATATCAAATTCTGGATGGACAAAACCATGAAAAATATACTCAGATTAAAGAAAAAGAATTAACTCTTTCTCAAATCGGATGTATGAACTCTTCAAAAACGTATATTAGTACTCAACTTCGCGTTCCTCAAAGCATGCCAGCGGTAAAACATATTTTATCTGAACGGGGATATGCAATTCTAAGAAAAATTGTCGTTGAAGATGGGCATGCCGCCATTGAAGGAGAACTAAAAATCTTTATTATTTATGAAAGCACCGATAAAAACGCTCCTCTACAACATTTTGAAGAAACTATTCCATTTAGTGAGATTATCAAAGATGATGCCTTGCGTTCGGGGTCCAAGGTATTTGGAATTGCAAATCTTGAAACACTGGCAACACAGCCGGACACGCAAGATCCCGATGTTCTTAATATTTCGGCAACGATTGGACTGTATCTCGTAAGCAGGCGCCATGAGCGGGTACAGGTTATTGAAGATCTTTTTGATGAAAAAAAGGATGTTAATCTCTCTTATGAAGCTATTGATGCATGTGACATTTCCGAAGGCGAGTGTATGAAAAAAATCCTTCGCCTGAGCGCTGAAATTCCTGCTTCTGCACCTGATATTTCGCGTATTCTCTTTTCCAGTGCATACCCAAGAATTCTTTCTTCACACGAAGAGGGTGGAGTTCTTTCTATGGATGGAATTATGAGCATACTTCTTTGTTATACCACTACGCAATCCGGAATACAAAGCTTAAAACTGCAAATTCCTTTTGAAACCGAGCTTTCCTATGAAAAGAAAACGCCTGAAGCCGAATTATTTATCCGTTGCTTTGGAGAATACGCAATTTCTGAAGGTTCGGGAAGGGAAATAGAAATTAAATGTTGTATGGATCTATGTGTATGGGAGGTAGAATTACATCATACATCGGCTGTACGCGCTGCAACATTTTCTACACCGGAGACCAAGAAACAAAACGGTATTATTATTTACTATGCGGACGGTCATGAAACATTATGGGATATTGCCAAAAAATTTAAAGTTAATACAGAGCATATTCATAATGTACCTTCAGATGGAAATATACAAAAAGGACAAAAATTAATTTTAATTAGTCGATAAAAAGAGCGGGAAACCGCTTTTTTATCGATTATAAAAGAAAACTACTTGACACATTTTTTCGCTTTTATTATAATAGTGGACGGTAATGTTGGCTTGGAGTGGTATCGAAGTGGTCATAACGAGCACGACTGGAAATCGTGTTGCCGTGATGAGCGGCACGCGGGTTCAAATCCCGCCCACTCCGCCATATTGTGATATTTTTTCGAAAAAACTCCGTATGGAACGGAGTTTTTTTATTTTATCAAAGGTCTCTATTTTACTTATTTTTAATTTAAAAAATAAGCACTCATGTTTACAAAATACATTAAAAAACTCTATGTAAATTAAAATTTTACATAGAGTTCAGATATACTTTTGCATATATGTATAAAAAGCAATGAAAATAAATCTGCCTATTTTATTCTACTGTAACCGATTTTGCTAAATTTCTTGGTTTATCGACGTCACAGCCTTTAAATACTGCAGTGTAATATCCATATAGCTGATAAGGAACTGCCGCTAAAATAGGTGCAAATAAATCATCAATATCCGGCAATGGCAATACCATATCTGCTTCTTTTTCAACTGTTTCAACATTGCGCTGTTGTGTCATTGCGACAACAAATGCACCTCTGGCTTTTACTTCTCTAATATTACTAATCAGCTTCTCCATTAGAACAGTTTGAGTCGCCAAAACCATGACTAAAGTATTTTGTTCGATAAGTGCAATTGGACCATGTTTTAATTCACCTGCCGCATAAGTTTCAGAATGAATATAAGAAAGTTCTTTTAATTTAAGAGACCCTTCCATCATTAATGCATAGTCTGCTCCTCGACCAATAAAAAATTCATTAACATCCATAAAACGCTGTGAAGCCAGTTGTTGAATTTTTTCTTTGTCGCGTAATATTTGCTCTAACAGCGAGGGAATCTTCTTTAAATTTTCTATAAAATCAATATAATCGGCGTCATCAAGGGAACCTCTCATCCGACCGATTTCCGCAGCAATCATATATAGACACAGCACTTGCGTCAAATATCCTTTAGATGTCGCCACAGCAATTTCCATTCCTGCCTGAGTATGCATCGTAAAATCTGCTTCTCTGGAAATTGTACTGCCCTTAACATTAGTAATCGCAATAACCTTTGCACCTTTACTTTGCGCTTCTCGTAATGCAGCAATTGTATCAGCCGTTTCTCCTGATTGGCTGATGACAATAAATAAATCCTCTTTTGAAAGCAATGGCGATGGCATACGATAACGAAATTCAGAGGCTACGTCTACGTTAACCGGAATACGCGCAATATTTTCAATAACATATTTCCCTAAAATTCCCGCATGGTAAGCACTTCCGCAGGCAACGATATGGATTCCCCGAATCCCTTTAATCAATTCTTCGGTAATATTAATTTCCGAAAGATCAATCTTTCCATCTCTCATGCGTGCCATCAACGTATCATGCATTGCTGTAGGCTGTTCATGAATTTCCTTAATCATGAAATGTTCCCAACCTCCCTTTTCAGCCTGCGCAACATCCCAATCAATTGTAAAATGTTCTTTTTCTATATGATTACCATACGAATCATAAACTTCGACATCTTTTTCTGTGATTACCGCAATTTCTCCATCGTCCAGTAAATATACATCCTTTGTATATTCCAATAAAGCAGGAAAATCAGATGCAATTAAATTCTCACCTTTTCCCAATCCAATAACAAGAGGACTATCTTTTCTTGCAGCAATAATCCGATGAGGTTCCTTTATGCTCATAACTCCCAAAGCATATGAACCTTCTAACATCTTAATTGCACGCATAACGGCGGTTTTTAAATCCCCTTCATCAAAATAATTAATCAAATGCGCTACAACTTCTGTATCCGTATCTGAAATAAAGTGAATTCCTTTCGCCTGCAACCATGTTTTCAATTTTGCAAAATTTTCTATTATTCCGTTATGAACTATTGCCAAATCTCCTGCCGCATCTGTATGCGGATGAGCATTGACATCCGAAGGTTCTCCATGCGTCGCCCAACGAGTATGCCCAATTCCTATTGTATTCTCTGCGACAACATCTCCCAGTTTCTTCTCCAAATTAGTCAATCTGCCCTTTGATTTTACAATATGCATTTTATCATTTTGAATATAGGCAATTCCGGCACTATCATAACCTCTGTATTCCAGTTTCTGTAAGCCCCCTAATAAAACAGGAATAACGTCACGTTTTCCTACATATCCAACAATTCCGCACATAATTTTGCCTCCTGAAAACTAAAGTGTTTTTTCAATAAGCTCTGCGACTTTTCTGGCATGTTCGCGAATAAAGTCAATATCTTCGCCTTCAATCATTACCCTTATCAATGGTTCTGTACCTGAAGG
>CALVMT010000085.1 GCA_944347775.1 uncultured Clostridia bacterium
ATGTTCAAAAATCACATCCGGCGTTCCTTCTTCCAAAATAATGCCGTCATTCATAAAAACGACTCTATCCGAAACATCTTTCGCAAAAGCCATTTCATGAGTAACAACCAACATTGTAAGCCTTCCCGTTTTTGCCAGTCCCTTCATTACAGCCAACACTTCGCCCACCATTTCGGGATCAAGCGCAGAAGTCGGCTCATCAAACAACAACACTTCCGGGTCCATTGCCAACGCACGGGCAATCGCAACACGTTGCTTTTGACCACCTGAGATTTGTGCCGGCTTTGCGTCAATATAATCTCCCATGCCGACTTTTTCCAAATACATTGTCGCCTTTTCTTCCGCTTCTTTACGGCCACGCTTCAACACTTTCATCTGCCCGACAATACAGTTTTCCAAAACAGTCATGTTGCTGAACAAATTAAACTGCTGAAAAACCATTCCTACTTTCGCGCGGTATTTTGTCAGAGAAATTTCTTCAATATTTTTCCCATGATAAAATATATTCCCGCTGCTTGGCTGCTCAAGTAAATTAATGCAACGCAACAGGGTTGACTTTCCCGAGCCGGAAGAACCGATAATACACACCACTTCACCTTGGCGCACATTAAAATTAATATCTTTTAAAACAGTATTTTGCCCAAATTTTTTTCCAAGGTGTTCCACCAAAATAACGGTTTCCTTCTTATCCATGATTCATGCTCCCTTCTTAACGCGAACCGCTCTTTGCCGCCCACGCCCTGCATGCACGATAAATGTATCCGGTCCATCCAGTTTTTTCTCAAGCAAACGCAGCAAACGGGAGAAAATAAACGTCAATACTAAGTAAATCAATGCGATAATAAAGAATGTTTCGTAATATCGCAGATAAGTTCCGGATGCCGATTTGCCCTGGAAGAACAATTCGGAAACAGAAATAACATTGAGTACAGAGCTATCTTTAATATTGACAATAAACTCATTACCAATAGAAGGCAGTGCATTTCGAATAGCCTGAGGCAAAATAACGCTGGTCATGGTTTGCCAATGTGTCATACCGATTGCTTCAGCGGCCTCTTTTTGGCCTTTGTCCAAAGCCAAAATACCTCCACGCATAATTTCCGACATATAAGCTCCCGTATTGAGGGAAATAATAAAGATTGCCGCCCCCATTTCCGGGATATCTGCGCCCAGCAATTGCATTGCACCGTAATAAATAACCATTGCCTGCACGATCATCGGCGTTCCGCGGAATATTTCGATATAGACGCTGACGACTCCATTTGCAATACGAATCAGAACTCTCTTTAAAAGGTGATCTCTTTTAGAAACTGGAATTGTACGCAATACTGCCACCATTAATCCTAATAAAAAACCCAACACAGTTCCTGCAATTGCAAGAATCAACGTATTTAGAGTCCCTTTTAAAAATAACGGGGCATACTCTTCCCAAATAAAACCAATCCACCCAAAAAATGTTGTAGGTAAATCCATGATTTTTCCTTCCTAACTTGGTTTTTCTTTTTTACTCGGCAAGGGGTTGGTCTGCTGTTGCCGAATCCATAATCTCTTGACGTGTTTCCTTAGATATTCCTGCCAGAATTTCATTTATCGGTTCCAACAAATCACTTTCTTTAGCCAGGCCGACAGAAACTGCAATCTCATCAGGTGTGGTCACAAACCCTTTGCCCTCTTCAAACGTAACAACAGCGAGGTCATCATTTGCCTTTAATGCCGCTGCTGCGCTGTTCGTATCCGCAATATAACCATCCAGAGCACCGGATCTCAACGCAACAATCATTGAAGGGAAATCTGCCATAGCATTTTCTTTAACTACTCCTTCAATCTGATCAATTACATCATAGTGGTACGTATTGATCTGCCCGGTAATTTTTGCACCGGAAAAATCAGCAAGAGAAGTTGCAGAAGCATATTCCGAATCCTTACGAACGACAATGACTACACCTGTTTCATAATAAGGATCTGTAAAATCGATGGTCGCCTTACGTTCTTCCGTTGGACTCATCCCTGCAATAATTGCATCAATCTTACCGGATTGCACGGCTAATGTAAGGCCATCCCACTCAATTTTCTCAATTACCAGTTCTTTTCCCAACCCTTCGGCAATCATCTGCGCGATACGCACATCATATCCATCCGCATAACCTGAACCATCAGCAATTTGAACTGCGGTTTCACTACTGTCAGCCTGAGTCCAGTTAAAGGGCGCATAGTTGCATTCCATTCCGACAACAAAAGTATTGTCCTCTTCCAATCCACTGCTTTGTGATGTAAGCGAGCTTTCTTCTTCCTGCTTTTTACAGCCGAACATACAGAAAACCAACATCAGTGCCGCTGTTAATGCAATTAGCTTTTTCATTATTTTATTTCCTCCAAATTTTAAATGATAAATAGATAAATTTATTTATCAAAAATAAAAAACCGAAGCTGTGCTTCGGTGCTTTTCTTGTTTTGTCCCCTCACGTACACGACAATACAGCGCTTCCGAACCCATTCCATTGTCATCCGAAGCTGACAGCAAATAGTCAGAATAGTCTTCTATGGCAATTATTCAGATACTTTTTAAGTGGCCAACTGCAATTTTTTAAATAAAACTTGCAAATTCGGCAAACCTCCCAATTCTGCTGCACAATCTTCCGCCTTGACAGATTTTGCAGCGTCGCTTCCGATCGTCGCGTTTCAATAGTTATTTTCTATCCAATTTTGTATGTACAATATAGTCTATATAATTTTGTTTGTCAACAGTTTTTATTCAGTTTAAACAACTTTTTTATGAAATTTACAATTTTGTATCCAACATTCCGACTAATTTTAAAACTCTGTTCATTGACTTTCGTTTATTCATCACTTATAGTTTTAGTATAAATTACAGATCGGAGTTTTTTCATGAATATTGCCTTTTTTTTAACACCAAAGCACGAAGTTGCTTTTCTTTATGAAAACCAATCCCTCCGACAAGGGTTAGAAAAAATACGCCATCACGGCTATACTGCGATTCCTGTCATTACGCAGGATAGTAAATATATCGGCACGGTCAGTGAAGGAGATTTCTTACGTTATATTTTGCGCGAAGACGGACAAAGACTTTCTAAAACAATTATGCAGGATTTAGAAAAAGTCACTATACGCCAGGCATTGTTGCCAAACGCTGCACAAAATCCGGCCGTTCGCATTACACAATCGGCTGAAGACTTGCTTTTTCAGGCAATGAATCAGAATTTTATTCCTGTCATAGATGATGTCGGTTCGTTTATCGGTATTGTCACGCGAAAAGATATTCTTTCTTATTTCTATCGCCAAATGATTTCTTCTCAAAACGCTATTGCCCTACACGAAGCGTTTTAGTTTTTTTACTTCCGTACTTCGCTTTAACAAAAAATACCGGTATTGGTGCACCTTCCATAAGGAAGGTGCACCAAGGCTTTGTATCTCAATTAAATATTGTTGTGTAAAACCGGCATAGCCTATGGCTATGCCGGTTTTGCCTTAAAAAAAGGCTTTTTTCTGATGTCTTCTTTCCAAAAAGTCTAACGACTTTTTGGGGTCCCCGAAGATTCTGTTTTTGCCGGTCTGTCCGAATGCCGTTTTTCTATCCCTACCCCGGAGTTTCACCGCAGGTGTTGTTTCTCTCTGTTCACACAAGAGGTCTTGGCAAAATCCCATTCGGCCGATCATTCCGTTGTAACCGGCTTTGAAATTTAAAGTCGTCTCCTTTGCGCTTATCTGCTGCAACAATTTGAGGCAATGCAGAAGCGGCGGTATTTTCGTATAGCTCCCCAGCATTGTCCGCCTGAAAGCCGTCTATCTCCCTCTAATGTGAAAAAAGATATTTAGTTATAGCCCTCAAAGAAGAACATTTGTATTCCATCAAAAATCCCACCGGAAATTAAGTTTACATAGCCGGAATAGACACAATCGCCAAAAAATAGCATACTGTTTATTTTACCTGATGGACGATAAAACTCAGAGGAGAGTGATCTCATTTACCCGGAAAATATCATAAAATCAATTGAAAAATGTTAATTTTATGCTACACTATATATTATAATGAGATCTTGACATTGAAATGAAAAAGTAAGCCAAGCATAAATCAGCCTTTTCTTTGTCAATCGCAAAAACTACTTTTTGTGTTGAAACGGCTTTGAGAAAAAGCTTTTTTTAGCACGATATATCAACCGACTGGTTGATTGCTGTAGAGGTGAGAAGCATTAAGCAAAATAATTATCAAGAACGCAAAATAGAGCTTCTGGAGCGCTGCTTCGATGTCTTTTGTGAACACGGGCTGGAAAACACTACCCTGCTCATGCTGTCCAAGGCCTGCGGCATTACAAACGCGACTATGCTCTATTACTTTGGCAGCAAGGACAACATTATCATAAAAGCTACCGCCCACTGCATGGCAAAGGTAGAGGATGATTTTATGGAGAGAGCACCAAAAGATTTTGCGGACATTGAGCGGTTCTTAAAAGAAATGCCCTATGTCACGGCAAAACTTCACGGGTCGAAATACCGATTCATGTACCAAGTATACGCAAGCCCCAAATATCGGGAACATGGCAAGGAGTTTTTCAAAGGTGTAAATGTTCGCTACCGTAAATACGCTGAACTACTCTCCGGTAAGTTGAGAATGCCAGTGGAGTTTATTCAGGGCATGACTTACATCTTTGTCCGAGCCTGCGTCCACTATGCGCTGTTTGAGGACGAAGACTATTTGAATTTACAGCTCGTTGCAATACGCACATCAATAAAGCTGTTTGTAAAAGAAGCAAATTAAAGGAGGGAAACCTATGAAACACAAATCATTTAATCAGACACGGACACTTGCAGTGCTGTTATCTGTCATGCTCGTCATCTGTCTGCTGCCGACTACAGCGCTGGCGGCGGGTACGGCAAAGGTAGAAATCAACGGAGTGGAAATGGAAGATGGTGTAGAGGTGCAGTGCGGGGAAGGAACTGCCGTTTGGGACGAAGAAAGTGGCACCCTGACACTGGATAATGCGACTATAAATCAAGATTCATCCACCTCTCCAGGAACACCGGTTCTCAGAGCAGATAATGGAGACTTGAAAATTGTCCTGATTGGGGAAAACACAATTACATCTACGACGCAGAGACCTGTCTATCTTACTTCTGGTGAATATACGATCCAAGGCTCTGAGAATGATTCGCTGATCATTAAAACGGATTCTGACGGATTACAGATAGAGGGCGGTAATTTAACCATCGATGGTTGTAAGATTGATATCACCTCATCAAGTTATGGCGGCATGATATGTTTGGGTAAATACAGCACAGGAGAATTCGGCATTTTAACAATACAAAATGGTGCGAATATTGACATTAACAGTTTTGAAAATACTCTTATGGGAGAATATGGGCTTTATATCAGAGATAGTATAGTAACGGCCACTGCAATAAGTAACTATGAGGGCTATCCCACATCTGTAGTTTCCAGTTATGGCAACATGTCTATTGTGAATAGTGCAGTAACCGCTACGGCAAATGGAGAAGAAGCAAGTGCTATTTCTGCTGGAGGAACTGTTTCCATAGACAACTCAGAAGTATCAGCAACCACAACATCACAAACCAATGCATATACTGCACTTAGCGGAAATAATATTGACATCACTAATCATTCCTATGTAACAGTTAAAAGCGCCGGCTCCATTGGCATTTGGTCACCAGCCGGATCTGTTGAGATTCAAGATTCAATCGTTAATGTTGCTGCTCACGATGAATGGCCGGCGATTCGTGGAGACAACGGCGGCTCCACAATCAGCGGTAGCTGGATTGAAGCTTTTGGCAGTGAAGTTAGCCCAGAATTAACCAGTTCTGATAGCGCCATCTTTTTTAACAACGAAGGTTCTGTAAGCGGTTCGCTCACACTTCCGGGTAATGCGACAGTTGGTAAAGATATGCAGCTTTCTATTCCGGAAGGTTCATCCGTCACAGTGCCGGACGGCGTTACCTTTACCAATCACGGTAGCATAGAAGTCCTCGGCAGCATAGCAAAAGACGGCGGTGCCATTGTCTGTGACAGCCATGTCGGCGGCACGGCAACCTGTACCTTGAAAGCGATCTGCGATATTTGCAAAAGTGAATACGGAGATCTCCTCTCGCATGAGCTTACCAAGACAGAAGCAAAAGAAGCTACCTGCACAGAAGAAGGCTATACCGGCGATAAGGTTTGCAAGATGTGCGGAGAAGTGGTAGAACAAGGCACAGCAATTGCAAAACTTCCGCACAATTTTGAAGACGGCAAATGTACAGTCTGTGGCGCGCTTGACAGCACCTTTAAGCCTGTGATCACAGCCGGGGCAAACGGAGAATGGCAAAAAGGAACAAAGGACGGACTTTCCTTTACTTCCAACGCATCTTACGCCCATTTCCTGAAAGTGCAGGTGGATGGAAAAGACATTGATGCTACCAACTATGATGTCAAGGAAGGCAGTACAATCGTTACCTTAAAGGCTTCGTATCTGGAAACTCTGACTGTCGGCAAGCATACGCTGGCTATCGTTTCCAAAACCGGAACGGCAACAACGGAGTTTACCATCAAAGCGGCATCTGCCGCTGATAACACCCAATCTCCGCAGACCGGTGATAGCAGCAATGTGATATTGTGGATTGTAGTTATGATGGCTTCCGGAGCTGGGTTGACTGCGACTGCAATTTGCCGCAGAAAACGCTATTATAAGAACTTAGATTAATCATTTAGGCGCAGAGGGGTTTCCTCTGCGCCTATTATTTGTCCGCATTAAATATAGAAAATTAAAGGCTGAAAAATTCTGATTTTAAGCCATTTTTTAGACATAAATTTTGAGGAGTAAGGTATTTATTTGCACCTTACCCCTCAATTTTGTATTTAAAAGCGTTACAGGCCTACTTTTAAGGCTTGCATATTTAATTTATCCAAAAATCACTTTCCCGAAGCCGCTTCATACAGCGCATCTTGCATACCCTCCATTGGGTATTTGGCTTTAAGTTTTTCAGTTATATCCTTACGATCCGCCATCTACTCTACCAGTTGAAAAAACATAGTTTCCGCCTGCTCGTCGACATCCGCAAGATAGCTGCTATCGCTTGTGAACAGATTCGTATAAAGTATCTTGCGGTGCTATCTTAAATAGCGCAAATTTCACTGTTACCAATGGGCTGGCTCTCTTGGGCAGGTAAAGTAGTCTCCTTGTAAAGTATAATTAATGCCTGTTTTTTATTAATGTAATGCTGTTTTATTTTGTAATCCTCCAATATAGTTAATTTCCCTACAATCCAATCAATTCGGCTGATTACAAAACTGAAGGGAGAGAACTTCCTTATGTAGTCTCTCCCTTTTCCGGAATTTTTTGTTTTAAAAATTAGTTTTCCTGCAAATCTGCGCTCACAAGGACAATTGTTGTTTCCTGACTGTTTCCGTTTCTCCAATATTGAACTGTCACACTGTCCCCTGCCTCTTTTTTCTGCAAGGCATTTTTTATATCCGACTCTGAAGAAATCGACATTCCGTCTACAGCGGTAATGACATCGCCGACCTGCAATGTTCCTGCATTGGCATTAGTTATCTCCGCAACATAAAATCCTTCTTTTAAGTTATAATAATTCGCAACAAGGCTGTCAATCATCATGCCGCTTACACCGAGCTTACTTCTTCCTTTTACTTCTCCGTATTCTTTTAAATCCTCAATAATAGGAAGAGCTTCTTCAACCGTAATTGCAAATCCCAAGCCTTCATATCCTGTTGCAACATATTTTGCCGAATTAATACCTACCAATTCGCCGTTCATGTTGACCAGTGCTCCGCCAGAATTGCCCGGGTTGATTGCCGCGTCCGTTTGAATCGTGTTCATGGTGTAACCACCATCAATATCAAGCGGACGATCTTTTGCAGAAACAATACCAAACGTTACGGAACTGGAAAACTCCGATCCTCCTGGGTTACCTACCGCCATGACAAAATCGCCTACAGCCAATTTATCATCATCGCCAATTTCTATCGCGGTTAGTCCGTTTGCTTCAATTTTGATTAATGCAAGATCCGTATCTTCATCTATACCAACAAGTTTTGCTTCATAAACATCTTCGTTATCTAAAACCACTTTTATCAGTGAAGCCCCTTCAACTACATGCGCATTGGTAATAATATAGCCGTCTTCCGTATAAATAATGCCTGATCCTTCTGCCGCTAAAGATAATTTCTCTTCCAAAGAAAGTGTTTGCGCAAACGGATACTGCTGCATTGCACTTTGCTGATAATTTTGAATACAAACTACCGATGGAATGACTTTTGCTGCAACTTCGGAAGGAGATATTTCCCAATTATAATTTGATCCGATATTCGTCTCTTCCTGAGAACCCTCTTCCTGCTCCTGCTGATTCTCCTCCCCCGAAACTACAGTCAGCTCTTCCTGCTGATTCTCCCTTTGGTTTTGTGTGATCAACTTGTAAACTCCGATTGCGGAAAAAGCAATAACGGCAACCATTGCTAATACCAAAATAACAGTTAGTATCTTTTTTCCTGTACCGCCTGATGGAGATGCTCCGTAAAATTCATCCATAAAATAATTCCTCCCACTGTGTATCACAATTCATGTTGTGCGTTTTAATCTTTACTCATTATATCCCGCTGTATATTTCCTCGCCGTGGACAAATTGTTAAAAAAATTTGATTTCTTTATCATTTGCAATTTTTTCAAAAATTATGTCCATTCTTTTATCATTATCAACAATTTTATAGCTTTTATATTTTTAATTCGTGTTTTAATTTCATGATGATTTAGCAAGCAAATGAAAACAATGTTACTTTTTAAGAAAAAAAGCCAAGGAGATAGCATCCTTGGCTTTTTTATTAATATAGAAATTAAACATTCTGTAAATCAACCGTAACACGATATGCATCAGGCGTCGCAGCGGCAATATATGCTTTTTGGATATCTTTCAACGGAATCATTTTCCCTAAACTTTCCAAAGAATAGCTAGGATCTACAATTCTATGAGAAATCATAAATGCAGCATCGGCAAAGTCCGCTACATCTCCGCTCATCGTACCAATAATTTCAATACGGCGATAGTGAATTTCGTTAGGATCAATCTCCCACTCAGGCTTTGGATAGCCGGCAGCAAACAACAAAAACCTGCCTTCAACTCTCTTAAGCATTGAATAGCCTTGTTTATATGCAACACCCAAACCGACAGCCGCGATGACTGCATCCGCACCGTATCCGTCAGTTAATCTCATCACTTCTTCAACAGGATCAACTTTTGTCGCATCAATAACTTCTGCAAATCCCATAGAGCGCGCTCTCTCTAATTTTTTCGGTGTCAACTCAGAAATAATTACTCTGGCTCCAAACGCATGAGCAACCTGCGCATTTGCAATACCCATTGTCCCTGCACCAATAATCACAACAGTCTCGCCCGGCTGTACACGCAATCTTCTCATTCCGCAGACACAAGTTGCTATCGGTTCAATAAATCCAGCAACCTGAGGATCTAAATCATTTGCCAACTTTACAAGTGCAGTTTCGGGCTGAACGCCATAATTTGCAAAACCGCGTGCGCCAAGGAATCCATTAACAGGACCTCTTTTTGCACTTTTTGCAGTACAGGCAAAAGAATGCCCTCTTCTGCAATTAATACATTCTCCGCATCCACCGTGTACTGGGCCAACACGGTCTCCAATATTTAAACTGTGTACTTCACTGCCTTTCGCAATAACAATAGCGGACCATTCATGTCCTCCTGCCATTGGGAAACCCTGATGTTCTCTGAGTCCAAGCCAATGCTGATAGTCCGTCGTGCAAATTTGGCATGTTTCCATTTTAAGCATAACATCTTTCGGCCCCATTTCCGGCATCGGCTCCTCATGGATTTCTGCTACATGAACATTTCTGATTTTCCCACCAATTTCCTCATCAGTTCTTGCTTCCATAATAGCAGCAAATTTTCTCACTTTTGGCAATTCCATATTGAAATTCCCTCCTCTTAAAATTTTCTAACTCCCTCTCGGGAAATTTTTGCGAATTCCTCAATTCCCTCTTATTCGCTTTCATGTTTATTATAGCATAACTCCTATGAATTTCAAGAAAATTGCTTCCATGAGATTTCCTTGTTATACTGTAAAGTAAAAAGGAGTTTTTTATGACTGCATATCCCTATTGTTCTTTTCGTTTTGCTCACGATCTTACAGTAATTGAGGAAAATGGTGTAAGGATGTTCCTTATCGAAGGTCTTAGTCAGGCAATGTTAGTAGATACCGGTTTTGGGCACGGTGATTTGCCTTCTTTTATTCGTACATTAACCGATAAACCTGTCTTTGTCGTCAATACACACGCTGATAAAGATCATATTGGCGGCAACCATTTCTTTGAAAAGATCTATATGCATCCCGCAGAAATGCACCGCTATAACGAGGCTTTCCCCAATTGCATTTCGTATCCCCTGTTTTCCGATAGTCGACTTGATTTAGGAAACAGCTGTTGGGAAATTTTTCCTTTACCTGGGCATACTCCTGGCAGCATTGCTCTATTTGATCGAAAACGCGGTTTACTTATTGCGGGTGATACAATACAGTTTGGCCCTATCTACATGTTTGGCAGCGGACGCAGTTTACCGGCCATGCTCTCCTCGTTAATACATTTGCAAAAACTTTCCTTACCTATTTCCCAAATCCTTCCATCCCATTCTTCGATAAACTTACCCAAAGATATTCTTTCCCAAGTTATCAATGCTGCTCAGGCATTACTAGACGGTCGCTTAAAAGCAGATCAACCTGAACGCCCTCTTCCTTGCAAACGTTATCAGTATGGGCATATTTCTTTTTATTATGGAGAATAATCGCAATGTATTCCTATTTTCATAAAATTCAATATTACGAAACAGATAAAATGGGCATTGTTCATCATTCAAATTATTTTCGATGGATGGAAGAAGCTCGTCTTGAATGGATGCAAAGTGTAGGCTTTGGTTATTGTGCACTGGAAAACGCCGGCATTGTTTCTCCGGTTATTCGTATTTCCTGCTCTTACCACCATGCATTTACTTTTGGAGAGACCGCCAATATCCATTTATTTTTGGAAGGATATAGTGGAGTTAAAATAACTATTGGCTACCGTTTTTTTGATGCTTCAGGTAAAGACCTGCGAGCAGAAGGGCAATCGCAACATTGCTTTATGGGCGCTAAAGGACTCCCTTTAATTCTGCGCCATGCATTGCCTGCACTTGACACAGCATTATCTTCGCTTCTTAACACAGATACCTCTCGACCGCCACAAATGTAAAAATTTCCCTTTTTGTTTGTTGTATATACTTTACATTTGTCGTTACATCAAAAAAGAGGAAAATAATCTTTTCCTCTTGTCAAATCGTCTTTTACACAACACCTGTCAGGTCAAACGCAGGAATAAACTCTTTACGTGCAGAATCAAGTTCCTGCACGAATCCGTCTTCAATTCCTGAGTCAAACAGATATTGGCAAGCTTTTTCATATTCTTCTGGTGATAATGTTCTGTTTAATTCAGCAAAGGGCGTCTTACTACATGTCGTATACTGTGCCATTAAGCTAAACATCACTTCCCCGGGCGCAAAATTTTGTGAAACCCAATCGATAACGCGGCAAGTGTTTTCCAAGTTACCCGGCAGCACTAAATGCCGAATAAGTACACCGCTTTGTAAAACGCCTTCCCTATCCAATTTATATGGCCCCACTTGCTGATACATTTCTAAAATTGCTTTTTTTGCCACTTCGGGATAATCTGGTGCATTAGAATAAAGTTTAGCCGGTCCAGATAATGCATATTTAAAATCAGGCAGATAAATCTGTATTTTCCCTTCCAGCATTTGCAAAGTTTTAACTTCTTCATACCCGCCGCAATTATATATTACAGGAAGCCCAATTGGTTGTGTCAATGCATTAACAATCGCATACGCAAAATGAGTAGGTGTAACCAAATTAATATTATGTGCGCCTTGTTTTTTCAAAGAGGTAAAGATATTTTTTAGTTCTTCAATTGAGACGATTTTTCCATTTTTAGGCTGCATACCACTAATTTGTCCATTTTGACAAAATACACAATGCAGGGAACATCCGCAAAAAAATACCGTGCCACTGCCTTTACTTCCACTAACGCAAGGTTCTTCTCCAAAATGCAGTGCAGCGCGTGCCACCATTGGAAGCGTTCCCATATTACATATCCCTGAGCCGCTCTGTTTGCTACGTTTTACACCGCATCGATGTGGGCATAGTCGACAGTTTTCCTGGAATTTGCTGATCAACATCATTTAAAAACCTCTTTTCCTCTAAATTCAATATAGTTCAGCACACCTGAAAAACAAAAAATTTTAAATAATTAGTCTCTTCTACGCCCCAAAGAATAGGATGATCCGGCCCTTGCTGGCGCATCTCTATTTGTTTTAAACTGACGTGAGCATCTTGCGCCGCATTGGCAAGCATTTTTTTAAACATTGATTCACTTGCAAAATGCGAACACGAACAAGTTGCCAGATATCCCCCTCGCGGCAGCAGCTGCATAGCTCGCTTGTTGATCTCGCGATATCCCCCCATTGCCTGAAGCATAGTTTTCCGATTTTTTGTAAATGCAGGAGGATCAAGGATAATTAAATCATATTTTGCATGCTCTGCAATAAGCCTGGGCAACAACTCAAAAATATCCTCTACCAAAAATTCCATATTCCCCTGCATAGCATTTTGTTGCGCATTATGTTTTGCCATTTCAATGGCTGTCTTACTCACATCCACTGCCGTTACCAATGCAGCGCCTCCCTTTGCTGCGTTAAGTGCAAATGATCCCGTATGAGTAAAACAATCCAAAACGCGCTTACCTTTTGCTAATTTCCCTATCAGCGCGCGATTATACTTTTGATCCAAAAAATATCCTGTTTTCTGACCATTTTCAAAATCTACTGTATAAAGAATTCCATTTTCACAAATCGTTGTTGTTGTATTCTCTTCCGCCTGGTCTTTACTGCGCCAAAACCATCCTTTATATTGTTTCAATCCTTCTTTTTCACGGATAGCGACATCATTTCGTTCATAAATTCCTTTGAGTAAAACGCCATCTTCCTCTAATATGCGCTTAAGTAACGGAAAAAGCATCGATTTGATTCGTTCTATTCCCACGCTTAATGTCTGGCAAACCAATACATCGCTAAAAAGATCCGCAGTTAAACCCGGAAAATAATCCGATTCTCCAAAAATGACACGGCAACAAGATATATCTTCGCCCATTACTGTCTTTCGATACTCCCAAGCATGACGCAAACGCCGCTCGTAAAATGCTTCGTCAAATTTATCATTTGCATTCTTGGAAATAATACGAATGCGAATCTTAGAGTGTAAACTAATATAGCCCGTTCCCAAATACTTTCCTTTCAAGCTAATCACATCAATGAGCTCTCCATTTTCAGGTATTCCCGTTGTGCTGACTATTTCATCCGCATAAACCCATGGATGCCCTTTTTCTATCGCTTCTTCTGCCTTCTTACTGACTACCGCCACAAAAAAATCCCGTTTTATTTTCATTCTTATTTATCAACTTTTCTGCAAAATTTTATAAAAATGTATGCAGTGTATTATACACTCCTTTCTTTCTTTAAGCAATAAAATATATTGTTTAAACGAGTTTAGCCATAATGTACACTTTTTAGTTTTTCTTTTGCTAATATTTTTGAAGTCTTGATCCCCATGTACCAATTTGTGGAATAAAAAAATTTATCAGTATAGAGTAGTCATTATGAGATGTCAAAACGTAACCATCTGGATACGAAAAAATTTTTTCGCATATGATAAAAAGCTTTATCAAAAAAAGGAGATAATATATTAAAAACACTCTAAGTCCTGTCTTAGTTTCATGATCTTTATTTATCATTAACAAAAAAAAGCCAACTTAAAAGCCGGCTTTTTCCTAAACGTATTATAAATTTATAATAATATTCATCCCTTAATATCAATACATTTCAACTGCCCTTTATCGAGCCATTCTTTAATAATTTCGCGGCTGTCCGCGCCGATTACTGCAATTCCTTTTATCTTACAGTCAAAACGCTCGCATAAACTGATCAATGCCTGAACTTGGCTACCTGTCTTAATCCAGTCATCCACAATCAAAATACGTTTTTCTTTTGCTTCCCAACTTAACGGAACGCCAAAGCTTCTACGCTGTTTTTCATGGTCCATAAAAATAACCCGGCATATATCCTGATTCATATATACACTGTTTTCCAGTTTTCTTACGCCGGCAAAACCTGCACCCAGCTTCGTCGCCACCGCAGCGCCCAGCACCCAGCCCATTGCTTCAGGAGCAACAACATAATCAATCTGCTCTTCATACCCGCCTGCAAGTTCTTCTACAATCTCCGTAAACAGAGCCGAATCTGCATAAACCGGCAACAAATCATATTTGCCATCTTCACTTCGGGTTAAAACGGATTGCAATTTTTGCTTAAGTTCCAAATTCGTCATCGCTGTTCACCACCTGATTTCTTTTATTACTTATATTATATCATATATTTACCTACTATAGTAGGATTTTGCGTTTTTTCATTTATTTATTAAATGTTTTTGTATTTCTTTAGTATTTATCCCATTGCATTCTAAATAAAAATTTTTGCATATTATTTTATTTTTATACTTGACTTTTGTATTTTTATGCATATAATTAAAATTAATAAATAAAACAGATAAGAGGTATTTCTAATTATGTCTAACAAATACAATAAGGTTATCCTTGCATATTCCGGCGGGCTTGATACCAGCGTAATCATCCCATGGCTCAAAGAAAATTACGGATGCGAAGTCATTGCAGTTGCAGCAGATGTAGGGCAGGGCGGTGAACTTTCCGACTTGGAGGCCCGTGCTTTAGCAACAGGCGCATCCAAATTGTATATATTGGATATCAAAGATGAATTTGTCAACGATTATATTTTCCCAACGCTTAAAGCAGGCGCTGTGTATGAAAATCAATATCTTCTGGGCACTTCTTTTGCTCGGCCAATTATTGCAAAACGCATTGTAGAAATTGCAATAAAAGAAGGAGCAGATGCCATAGCACATGGCTGTACCGGAAAAGGCAATGATCAGGTTCGTTTTGAACTCGGCATTAAAGCTTTTGCCCCTAATATGCCGGTCATAGCTCCGTGGCGTACATGGGAATTAAAAAGCCGTGAAGATGAAATTGAATATGCGGAAGCGCATAATGTTCCTATCACCATTACCCGCGAAACGAACTATTCCAAAGATCTTAACTTATGGCATCTTTCTCACGAAGGTCTTGACTTGGAGGATCCGGCCAACGCACCTAATTATAAAAAAATCCTTGAATTAGGCGTTGCTCCTGAGGAAGCACCGGATACACCCACCTATATTACACTTAGTTTTGAACAAGGAATTCCCGTTGCGCTGAATGGTAAAAAAATGAACGGAGTCGATTTAATCTTTGCGCTTAACGAAATTGGTGGAAAAAATGGTATTGGTATTCTGGACATGGTCGAAAACCGTCTTGTGGGGATGAAGAGCCGCGGTGTATATGAAACTCCCGGCGGTGCCATACTTTACAAAGCGCATGAAATGTTAGAGCAAATCTGTCTTGACAAACTTACGCAGCACTACAAGCAAAAAATGGCTTTAGAGTTTGCTGATCTTGTTTATAACGGTCAATGGTTTACCCCTCTGCGCGAAGCGCTTAGTGCCTTTGTCGATAGCACACAGAAAACAGTCACTGGTGAAGTAAAACTCAAATTATATAAGGGTAATATTATCGGTGCAGGCATGACCAGCCCCTATTCTTTGTATGACGAAGATATTGCTACATTTGGCGAAGATGAAGTTTATAATCAAAATGACAGTGCTGGCTTTATTAATCTGTTCGGTCTTCCGATTAAAGTTCAGGCTATGCTCAACGCCAAATTAGGTAAATAATATGGCACTTTGGGCAGGCCGGCTTTCCGGTAATATTGATGAGCGCCTTAATGCGCTAAATGCCTCTATAGGCTATGATTCACGTATGTTTGCCGAAGATATCGAGGGATCTGTCGCTCATGCCAATATGCTTGGCAAAATTGGTATTCTGACTTCGGAAGAGACAAAAGCACTCACAGCCGAATTGGCAAAAATTTCAGAAGAAATATCTTCCGGCGCTTTAAGCATTGATCAAAGCGCCGAAGATATTCATATGTTTATTGAAGCGGAACTGACCAAACGATTGGGTACACTTGGCAAAAAGCTGCATACTGCACGAAGTCGGAATGATCAGGTTGCATTAGATATCCGCCTCTATCTCAATCATCAGAGTATAGAGTTAAACGACCTGTTAAAGCAATTGGTTTCAACAATTTGTGATATTGCCTCTAAGCATCTTGAAAGTGTAATGCCCGGATATACTCATTTGCAGCGTGCGCAACCCGTCACCCTTGCGCATTATCTTATGGCTTATGCACAGATGTTTTTAAGGGATATTTCTCGTTTGGTCGATAGTAAAAAACGTCTTTGTATTATGCCTTTAGGCAGTGGTGCTCTAGCCGGAACAACCTACCCGCTTGATCGCCAGTTTGTTTGCGATCAGCTTGGTTTTAACGCAATTACGGCTAATAGCATTGATGGAGTAAGTGATCGAGATTTTGTGCTCGAATTTGCCAATATTTTATCAATTATAATGATGCATCTTTCCCGCTTTAGCGAGGAAATTATTCTTTGGTCTTCCTGGGAATACCAATTCATATCATTAAGTGATCAATTCAGTACCGGGTCTTCTATTATGCCTCAAAAAAAGAATCCGGATTTGGCCGAATTGGTTCGCGGCAAAACAGCCCGTGTTTACGGCGACCAATTTACTCTGCTTACAATGATGAAAGGTCTCCCTCTTGCTTATAATAAAGATATGCAGGAAGATAAAGAGGCAATTTTCGATGCTTTGGATACGGTAAAGCAATGTCTGGCCGTTTTTTCACCCATGCTTTCCAGTGCAGTCTTCCATACGGATAAGATGAAAAAAGCTGCACAGGAGGGATTTATTAATGCTACCGACTGTGCAGATTATCTGGTCAAAAAAGGCTTGGCTTTCCGCGATGCCTATAAAATTACGGGGCAGCTCGTCAATACCTGCATAAAGGAAGGCTATACCCTTGATTCCCTTCCTTTAGCGCTATATCAAAAAGCATGTTCTGCCTTTTCAGAAGATATCTATCAGGCGATAGATTTGATTCATTGCGTAAATATGCGCAGCGTAGAAGGTGGGCCGTCACCGAAATGTGTCTTTAAGCAGATTGCAGATGTAAGGCATACACTACAATCGCTTTAAGAATATATCTCTATCTGTTCTTACAAAAAGTAAGCCGGGAAAATTTCCCGGCTTACTTTCATTTTTTACTCTTCTACAATGTCTTCAATTAGTTCTCCAATCTGTTCCAATGTCAGATTAAAATTGCGTACATGTTCAAGCTGGCAATGGGTTTTCAGAAATAAGCTATAGGGAAATTCCTTAATCATAAGCGTCCCGCCCAGATTTCCTTCCCGATCGTAGTAAACAGGAAAGGTATATCCTTTTTCCTCCAGCAGTTTTTGCGCGTCTTCTATAGTATCTGATTCGCCGTCATAGGCATTAATCATTAAAAACTGCACCTGATCTCCATATTGTTCATATGCTTCCTGCCATGCATCCAATCCTTCCAGACTTATCGGAGAGCGCGTCGCCCAAAAGTGGATTACAATGGGCTGTTCATATAGCCCATTATCTGCCAATTGAAAAAAATTTCCATATGCATCGTAATATATCCCGCTCGCAAGGGAATATCTTACTCTAGAAATCTCTTCCTTTTCCCATTCCTCCAAATTTTGCTGCTTTTTGCAGCCAAACAACCCGCAGCATACCAGCAGGAGCGCGCATATTATCGCAAAATACCGTTTTTTCATCGCTATGCACCTTTCTTCTTATTTATTCTTCAAAGCGAATCGCCGTGCTTATGCTCTGCTTCCATATGCGGTGCGTCACCAACCCCGCAATCAGCATGAATATCCCGAGCGTGCCCAGACAAATCAGCGCAATCTGCCCGGCCATCTGCCAAAGATCCTCAGGGTTCATATACACCCCAACCTGATTTACGGAAAATTGATAGCCTCCCCATAGGCTGACGATATACGTAAACAGGCTCAGCAGCATCCAATACACAAGCAGCTCAAGCAGGATCATCCAAAACATCTGTCCTTTTCGGAACCCGGTCGCCCGCAGTATCCCAAACATCTGCTGCCTCTGCAGCAGCGTCCCATACAGCGTCGAGATGAGCGACAGGCATATAAATCCGCCAAGCACCCCGGCCAGAATCGCAAACGTCGCGCGCACCACCCGCTGCGTCTTTTGAATGCGCGCTTCCTCTTCGCGCGATGAATAGTTGTTTGAACCGCTAATCGTATATGCCACGCGCCCAAACGCTTCTTCCACTGCCGCATAGTCTGCATCGCTGATTTCCGGGTCCATACGCACCGAGAAGTCGAAAATCCCCTGTATGTAGCCGGCCTCTTCTGCCGTCTCCCGCGAAAGGATAATCGTGAGGCCATCCCATTCGTCATCAATCGAATAGTTTCGCTCCATATAGAAGCCTTCGTTTAGCAGCGCGGAAATGGGCAGCGTCTCCTCCCGGTAATAGATTTCCTCCGGGTGTTCTTCCACGGCCTCCCGCAGCGGCAGCTCCGATTCCAGCCACCCAAAGGTCAGCGTATCGCCCGCTTTTAGCGACTCGTTATACACGATTCCTCCCGGAATTTCTAAAAAGAAGTCCTCGCCGAAATAGATTTCTTCTTCATTGATACGCCACAGCGTATCGATCGGCGGGCAAAACACAATCGCCTGCCCATCCGCCAGCAGCGCATCGACATCCAGCTCCGGATACGCCGCTTTCAGCCACTCCTGCTCTTCCCGGTCTAACACGACAAACCCAAGCCCATGCTGCGTAGCCCTCTGGTCCTGGGGAATCGTGGCGATCTCTTTGCCCCTATCCCACCAATCGGTCGTTGGGTTATTCTGAATAAAGATGTCCCAATAGATATCCTCTCCATAGGGGACAACCAGACTTGCGCTTGTGCTGTAGCCTTTATATACCTCCAACACTCCCGGCAGCTCCCGTATCTCGTCGATTTGATCCGCGTTAAAAAATTTGTATAATCCGGACAGTTCGTAGGACCCGTAGTAGGCGCAGGCCCAACCGGTAGCCGCCATGGAAGAGAGCGTCGGCACCTCTCTTACCCATCCCGCTACGCGCTGCTTGTTTTCCCACCGTATGCAAAAAACCATGCAGACCAGCACGGCCGCTACCAAAAACAACCCTACCAGCCGCTTCCAGTTTTGCCCTACGTGCCGCACCGCCAGCACCGGCGGCAGAAACTTGCCGATTTCTTCCACGTTTTCTTCCCGTTTCCGCTTTCTCTGCCTGCTCTGCGCCCGCTCTGAGTAATTTAGGCCATATAGCCCTCTCAGCTTCAACACCTCATAAACGACGGCAATCCCCAGCACCGCCAGCACGACTACCCCAAGGCTCCAGCTTCGCTGCAATAGCTCCGGCGCTTCTCCCGTCCATTTCTGCATAAACGCCGAAAAGATCGCAGAGGCGCCAAACCCAAGCGCGCTTCCCAACACCCCAAGCAGCAATCCGTTGCCCAGCAGCAGCCCTAAGATTTCTCTTCGCGCCGCGCCGAGCGTATATAGCGTATAGCTCATCTCCCGGAAATTCCGGTAGTAGCCAAACAGCACAATAAACAGAATGACCCCCGCGCCTATGAGCGTAAGCAGGACGAAATACTTTTCATACCATATCGTCATGCGAAGCTTATCTCCCAATACATGCTGATAGAGATTCGCATTGTCTTTAAATTGAAAGCTTCCCTCAATGCCAAGCGAGTCAAAAATCTGCGCTTCCAAGATAAAGGGCTCATCCGTCTTTTTTAACGTATGAAAATACATCATCGCCGAGTATACCGGCGCGCTTGGCAGCCCTTGCCCATCATAGACAAAGCCCGATGGCAGATCGTTCATCCCTTCCTGTATCGAATCGGGCACGCTCCACTTTGCCCGGTAGTCTTTTACGATGCCGCAGATCGTATAGCAGACTTCTCCCGTGGGCGTCTCCACCGCCAGCGTCGTCCCGATCTGCGCGCCCTTGGGCAGCTGATAGAGCACGTGCTTTTCTACCGCAATCTCGCCTTCCGCTTCCGGCCAGCGCCCTTCCTCCAGCTTGATTCGGCTAAGCCGCAGCGCCGTTTCGTCAAATTTGCCGAGCGTAATATCCGCCTGCCCGTCTGCCAACGGATAGTTCCCGTAATTCTCTATCCGCCCGATCTCCTTGACTACCGCCGTATTTTCCAGCTGCGTAAAGTGTTTCTCCTCGAGGTCGTAATAGATGCAGTGAAACTCGCCGTATTCTTCCATCGCCGCCATAAACTCACTGTTCTGCACCGCAGAAAACACCGACGGAATGCTCAGCATGAGAAAGCTTACAAGCGCAATCACCAGCACAACAAACGCCGCCTGCTTTTTCCGGTATAGGGTCATGGATAATATCCGCTTTGCCATATGCTTTCCCTCCTCAGTAATGGACTTGCCCAAAAAGGCGCCGGAAGGCGCCCTTTGGTTACTTAATGTACAGTTTGGTCACGCCGTTTATAAGTGTTGTATTCAGCGTGGTATCCCAGCGCTGATGCCATAAGCCATAGCGCGTTCCCTGCGTGCAGGACCAGTTAAAGCCTCTTTTATTATTATATGTACCATTGGCTATAATCCTATCGCACGTTGGCGCCGATGCACTCGGGACAGCCATAAAATAGGTCGTCTCCGCGCCGGTGTTCTGCACTCTGGCGCCTGCTAATACATAGATATTCTGATTTCTTTTCGTGCTGGTCGCGCTCTTGCTCGCCGTCCATGTCTTTATGCCAGAACGGTCGCTGTCGCCCGGGATTGACCATCCACTATATGTTGTCTGTAAAGTATCTTCCGCCAATGCCGTCGTCATAAATACCGTAAACACTGCCATAACCATCAAAAACGCTGCAATTCTCTTTACCTGTTTTTTCATTTTGTTCTTCCTCCTTTGTAGAGTTCACTATAGACATATTGACCGCCGATTTTCCCGGCCCATTGGAAACACCTCCTCCTGTCTTTTTTAAAACAGCCTGAATTGCCTTTTATGTCTCTTTATACAAATTTCCGTCCCGCATCTGATAGGTATG
>CALVMT010000086.1 GCA_944347775.1 uncultured Clostridia bacterium
ATACCTGTTCCTAAACTATTTTACCTTCATCTTTGAAAATTTAAACTACAATTTCTCTAAATGTATAGTATATATGCGCACAATGATAAAGAAAATCTCTTCTGTTTTGCGAACGACTAATAGGAACTTCGCCCTGTGTAAAATTTGCATTATACAATATTTGTATACAATATTCCTCATTATTCATATTTTGCGGAACATCGTAACATAGTTCTGGATTAAATCCGCGTGCAATCGACTTATCAATGTGCTTACAATAAAGCGCACCGCATTTTTTCATTCCCATATCAGAAAATTGACGTGCCCAAGGACAAACCGTGACTTTAATTTTATAATTAGGCGCATAGGTAATTTCTTCACTCTGATTCCCGCCCATTTCTCTAATTATTGTATCAGTATTTATCCATTCTCCATATTCCTTATATGTCAAAAAGTCCAATTCTCGGCCATCACGAATTGCGCGTTGCGCCATACGGCTGCCGCGTTGTTCTCCATAGCGTTGCGTCGCTATAATAAAAGCTTGCCTACCCCGTTCAGCAAATTTTTCAATTAATAATTGATAAAAAGTTGCAGCTATATAAGCATGGTGGCGCTCTGTGAATTCTTTCATTTTTTCCCTCACTTTTATCTTATTTCATAAAAATACAATATCAAACATTAAAAATATTTATATGATAAAACCCAGCATATATCAATACGCCGGGTTCTATTTCTTTGATATTGCTACTTACTTATTTATTCAGAACAACAGCATGTGCTGCAGCCAATCTTGCAATCGGTACTCTGAAAGGAGAACATGAAACATAAGTTAACCCAATGTTATGGCAGAAAATAACAGTTGAGGGATCCCCGCCATGTTCACCACAGATACCTAATTTAATATCAGGGCGTGTTTTCTTTCCAAGATCAGCTGCCATTTTCACCAGCTTGCCGACACCTTCTTGATCCAATTTCTGGAACGGATCAAATTCATAGATCTTATTATCATAATAAGCATCAAGGAATTTCCCGGCATCATCTCTAGAAAAACCAAAAGTCATTTGCGTAAGATCGTTCGTACCAAAGGAGAAAAATTCAGCCTCTTCTGCAATTTCATCTGCCATTAAAGCTGCTCTAGGAATCTCGATCATCGTACCAATCTTATAATGCATTTTGATTCCAGCTTCTTTCAAAACTTCCTCTGCTACTTCAACAACAAAGTTCTTAACAAACTTTAATTCTCTCTTTTCTCCAACCAGAGGAATCATGATTTCAGGTTCAATATCATAACCACACTCTTTTTTAACACTTACAGCCGCTTCCATAATTGCTCTTGCCTGCATTTTTGCAATTTCCGGATATGTTACCGCCAAACGGCAGCCTCTGTGTCCCATCATGGGGTTAAATTCATGTAAACCATCGATCGTTGCTTTCAGTTCATCATACGAAATGGCCATTTCGTCAGCCAACGCACGAACATCCTCTTCTTCTGTCGGAACAAATTCATGAAGAGGTGGATCCAACAAACGAATTGTTACAGGTAAACCTTTCATCGCCTTATAAATTCCAATAAAGTCCTCTCTTTGCATAGGCAATAATTTTGCCAATGCATTTTCTCTTTGTTCCACTGTCTTTGAAACAATCATTTCACGAATTGCCGCAATTCTATCTTCTGCAAAGAACATATGTTCTGTACGGCAAAGACCAACACCTTCAGCACCAAATTTCAACGCTTGTTCTGCATCTACCGGAGTATCGGCATTTGTACGTACCTGAAGCGTTCTGATCTCATCTGCCCAGCTCATTACAGTTTCAAAATCCCCTGTAATCTGCGCTTCTACAGTCTTGATGTTTTCAGCATATACATTACCCGTGCTGCCATCCAAGGAAATCGGATGCCCTTCACCTAAAACTCTACCATCGGGCAATGTCATCGTCTTTTTTTCTTCATCAATCACAACTTCACCGCAGCCTGCAACGCAGCACGTTCCCATTCCTCTTGCAACAACAGCCGCATGAGATGTTCTTCCGCCTCTTGCAGTCAAAATTCCCTCAGATACATGCATACCTTCAATATCTTCCGGAGAAGTTTCCTGACGGCACAAAACTACTTTTTCTCCTCTTTCTTTTGCAGCCATTGCATCTTCAGCCGTAAAATAAATTCCACCGGACGCAGCGCCAGGGGAGGCTGGCAAGCCTTTTGCAACCGGTTTAGCAGCTTTTAACGCCTTTGCATCAAATTGCGGATGTAATAAAGAATCCAGCTGCTGCGGCTCCACTTTTAAAATTGCCTGTTCCTTTGTCAGCTTTCCCTCTTTAACTAAATCAACTGCAATCTTTAATGCAGCAGGAGCTGTTCTCTTCCCGTTTCTTGTTTGCAACATAAACAGCTTCCCGCCCTCGATTGTAAATTCCATATCCTGCATATCTGCATAATGGTCTTCCAACGTATGGGCAATCTTCACAAACTGCTCATATACTTGGGGCAATGTCTCACGCAAAGAAGAAATAGGCTGAGGGGTTCTAATTCCTGCAACAACGTCTTCACCCTGCGCATTCATCAAATATTCGCCATACAGCTTCTTTTCACCTGTTGCGGGGTCTCTCGTAAATGCAACGCCAGTACCACAATCATTACCCATATTACCAAATACCATGGACTGAACATTAACCGCTGTACCCCAACTACTTGGAATATCATTCAATCTTCTGTAAACAATTGCTCTTGGGTTGTCCCAGGAACGGAAAACAGCTTTTACTGCTTCAATCAACTGAACTTTCGCATCTTGCGGGAACTCAACACCCATTTCTGCTTTATAAAGTTCTTTATATTTTTTTACTACCGTTTTAAGATCGTCTGCATCCAACTCGGTATCTAACTTTACACCTTTTGCTGCCTTTGCTTCATCTAAAATTTCTTCAAATTTTGCTTTTTCAATTCCCATAACAACATCAGAGAACATTTGAATAAAGCGGCGATAACTGTCATAAGCAAAACGTGGATTTTGTGTTTTTGCTGCAACACCTTCTACCGCCACGTCATTAAGGCCAAGGTTAAGGATAGTGTCCATCATGCCAGGCATAGAAGCTCTTGCTCCGGAACGAACAGATACCAAAAACGGATTTTCAGGATCGCCAAATTTTTTTCCAGCAATCTCCTCTGTCTTTGCGATTGCGGCATTAATTTCTTCAATAATATCATCAGAAATTGTTTTGCCGTCATCATAATACTTCGTGCAAGCTTCTGTTGTAATGGTAAAACCCTGGGGTACCGGCAGACCGATCTTGGTCATTTCCGCCAAGTTTGCACCTTTACCGCCCAGCAGGTTGCGCATCGAAGCATCACCTTCGCTGAACATGTAAACATACTTACTCATTGCAATTCCTCCTTGATTTGTTCTGAATAATCGAGTAACAATATCTTTTGTCTCTTCCATTATATCCAATTCTGAATTATACCGTATTTTTTTGTCAATGACAATAGAGAAATCATGAATTTACTGATAAAATACCCAAAAAAATTATTTGAGTAAAACAAGTGTTTTTGGTTCGAAATCCAATACATTCTTAAGCCATCGAATACTTAAATCATAAAAACCTTTATCACAGCTAAATTGCAATTTTTGAATGTCTTTAGATAATGTATGTAAAATTTTTTCGATATTTTCTATATATTCCGCCGGAACCTCTTCTCCTAAACAATTTTCACAAACAACTCCCCCAGCCGAAATATTTATCTTTTTCGCCGGACTTCTTCCGCATAATGCGCAATGCTTTAACATAGGTCTGAGTCCTAATATATCAAGCATTTTATATATAAAAAAAATCAGAACCTTTTTAGGATAATCACCATTAGCCAGTGCATAGAGAGCTCCTGCAAGCAAAGCAAAAAGCTTTCCATTTGGCTCATCCGGCATTACACTTTTTTCACATATTTCCAACAGTAATAACGCATTCATTAGCGCGTTCATATTCTTACGAATATCATAAAAATTTGTTTTGGGCGTTGCCTGAGTAATATAATAACGACCTGCATGAATATGAAACGAAAATTCTGCACAACACAGCACATCAGTTGACGATAGTAAAGAACTTGTCGATTTACGGCATCCACGAGCAAGTGCATCAATTTTTCCCCATTCCTTTGAAAAAAGCGTAAGCATTTTATCATTTTCTTTATAGTTAGATACACGTAATACAATACAAAGCGACGTGTTTCCCATAAGCATTTCATATTCCTTTATTTTTTCTTTTTTTCCGACAACCTTCTATATAATAAATAATAGTTAATTTTCCCGGTCTGTTTAAACAATTCAAATACAGTGTCTTTAAGCATAATTCGCCTCCGAAAATGTATTATTTAATTTTATTCTACCCCATTATTTCCCGGGAAAATAGGTAAATTATTCTTCTTTTTGATAGCCAAGCTCACGTAACATAAATCCAGAGTTTCTCCAACCCTCTTTTACTTTTACAAATACCTGCAAAAACACCTTTGTTCCTAAAAACTGCTCTAGATCTATTCTGGCTTGCGTTGCAATTTTTTTTAACATCGTGCCTTTTTTGCCGATAATAATCTTTTTATGCGATTCTTTCTCACATATAATCAACGCGTCAATTTCAGTTAAATTTTCATATTCTGTCAATTTTTCAATTTCAATACCAACACCGTGAGGTATTTCATCTTGCAAATTCAACAGGGCTTTTTCTCGAATTAATTCAGCTGCAATAAACCGTTCAGGGCGATCTGTCACCATATCACTTGGATAAAACTGTGGTCCATCCGGCAAATAAGTAACAATGTCTCTTTCCAATGCTGCAATTCCTATCCCTTGAGAAGCAGATATTTGCTTGATTTTGGTTTCCGATAGGCCAAATAAAAACAACTGTTCCTTTATTTCCTGTATATTATCTGCAGATACAAGATCAATTTTATTGATAACAATCAAAAGTTTTTTCGAATTTATCTTTTCTAAAATTTCCTTATCCCTTGTACCAAACCCTACTTTTGCATCTAACAATAAAAGGGTTAAATCCACATCTTTATTCGCTTCGTAAGCTGTTTTTACCATATATTCGCCCAACTTATTTTTGGGTACATGAATACCTGGTGTATCTAGAAAAATAATTTGATACTCTTTTCTTGTTAAGATACCGGTAACTTTGTTCCTTGTTGTTTGTGCTTTTTGCGTAGTAATTGTAATTTTTTGCCCAACCATTGTATTGACCAGTGTTGATTTTCCCACATTCGGGCTACCAATCACTGCTACAAAACCAGATTTATATGCCATAAAACTTCCTATTATTTTTACTAATTTTTTATTTTTCGTTGCGCCCTAAAGCAAGTCTTTGCTTTTGACGCATTATTTTTTCATCTTCCGGATTAATATGATCGTACCCCATCAAATGCAACATACCATGTACTGTCAGAAAGCATAATTCTTCCTGCAAAGTATTACCATATTCTACAGCCTGTTCTTCCGCACGGTCTACAGATATATAAATTTCTCCTAAAAAAACAGTTTTTCCATCTTCACTCAGTTCAGGGATATATCCCTCTTTTAAGACCTCGGCCAAAGGTTTCGTTAAATCATTCGCCGGAAAAGATAGGACATCAGTGGGCTGATTAATTTGTCTATACATTTGATTTAACTTTTGAATAAACGCATTATCTGCTAAAATAATCTGAACATCAAAGATTTGTAACCCTTCCATTTCTGCTGCAACTTGGGCAACATGTTCTATCGGCCTGCGTAAGGGCAAAATTTTTTTCTTTCGCAAACGCAATCCTTCTTCAATTTGTACAAAATCCCTTTTCTTTTTTTTCATTTTGTTTTTCCATTCTTTTCTTGTTGATTATCTTGAGGATATAAAATACGTTCATGCCGCATTCCTTCAAAAATAGAAGTAAATGCTTCTACAATTTGCTTAATCTCTTTTCGTGTAATCGGACACTCATCAAATTGCCCTTCATCATATTTATCCTTAATTAATTTTTCAATTTCTTCTTTTAAGTTTGGGTCAGAGGCCGCTTTCTTTGCCCGAATCGCTGCCTCTGTAATATCCGCCATCATTAAAATGCCTGCTTCTTTGCTTTGCGGTTTTTTCCCTTGATAGTGAAAATCTTTTTCGTCAACCTCTCCTTGTTCTTTAGCCATATAATAGAAATATCCCACTACACTATCTCCATGATGTTGACTGATAATTTCAATAGCCTGTTGTGGCAACCCACTTTGCGATACCATTTTTACACCATCCGGAACATGCTTTCGGATAATCAACGCACTTTCTTTCGGAGTAAGCATGTCGTGCGGATTGGGGACATTGATTTGATTCTCTTTAAACATTAGCGGATCGGATAACTTCCCGACATCATGATAAAATGCTGCAACACGCGTTAACAATGCATCTGCTCCTACCGCTTCTGCAGCCGCTTCCGCTAAATTTGCTACCATAATGCTATGATGATACGTTCCGGGCGCTTCTACCATTAATTTTCTCAGTAACGGCCGGGAAGGATCTGTTAATTCCAATAGCTTAGACGGCGTAACGACAGAAAATATTGTTTCCCAAATTGGAAGAATCCCTACAGCCATAAATCCAGAAACTAATCCGCTAGCCCCTGCATAAACAACCGTTGTAGCAAAACTTTTCAAATTATAATTACTAAGAATACCGTAGCTGATATAAACCAACGAAGCAATAATTCCAGCAACAATTCCCGCAATAATATATTCAGATCGTTTCTGTTTCTTACTCATCATTAATACCGATGCAATTGTCCCAAGAACGCCGGCTACGAACTGTCTCAATACCCGTTCATCGAAGAACAGTATCTCCTGAGGAGACATAATAAACGCCACAACCGCGCTGGCAAAAATTCCAAAGAAGATGGCTGTCCTGCGTTTTAGCACAACAGCACCTAAAATACTAAAAATAAATACGGGACATAACCTTTGATCAATTCTTTTACAAACTAAAGCAATAATAACACTCAGGGTAATCATCGTTACGATTTGCATTACAGTTTTTTTCTCTTCGTAAAGCGTTCTATCTGTTACTATCGAAAACATAACTCCTACCGCAAACAATGCTGCCATGAGGACAGCACCTGCAACCCATCTTGTAATATTATGTTCGCTTTCATTAATTAAACCCAATTGTTTAATCAATTGATACTGTGCTTCAGAAATAATTTCTCCTTCCCTGACAATATTCTGTCCTTTTTTATAAACCACTTCTTCTACATTTTGTGCGGCCTCTTCTTTAGCTAGCTCTGTAGCTTCTTTATCATAAAATTGATTTGCTTCCAATGTGTTTTGAACAATATTATAAGCAAGGCTTGCTTCCCCAATTAAAAATCTGCTATCATCCACAAACTCCGTCCGAATTGCCTCTGCTGCATCGGCAACATCATCCGCCAACAATCCGTCCATAAGTACTTCACGGGTTCGTTCAACAACAGCTTCACGCAAAGTTTCCAATGACTGCTCGTCCAATGATGCAATTGTATAAATATTTTGAGCAGTAATATAATTTGGTGTCAACTGCATAAGCTCAGTTATACTGCCACTCAATACGTTTTCCCAATCTACTCCGGATAAATCTGCCGCTGTGCTATTGGGATACATCTGCTCATATTTAGTCTTCGCCATTTGCCGCACTTGTTCACATGCAGCAAAAGCACCTATAATTTTTTCTTCAACCTGCAGCACTATATTTTCATCTGCATAATATACAGGCAGAACTTTTTGCTGAGCTTCTTCACGCAACAACTCAGTAGAATATTGATCAACAATATCTTTTGTTGCTACGATGTTCTCTTCTGATACACCGCCAACTTCAAAATTTGTATTTTCTGGAATAGAACTCAAGACCCCTACGGTAACACAAAAAAGATACAGAATGGTATACATGAACACAGGAAAAAAATTTTTCATATACCTTTTCATTAAATTTTTTTTCCGTTTTATCCTTCGTTCTTTTTTCATTTTACTTTTATTTTCCATTGATACAAGGCTGCCCTTCTTTCATTATTTTCTCTTATTTTCATACTGTTTCTCATATTTTTCAAAAGCCTTTACAATATCTTTAACCAACTTATGACGAACTACATCTTTGTTGGTCAGTTCAATAACACCTATTCCTTCCACTCCGGCTAATATTTGTGTAATACGTTTTAATCCTGATTTCTTTTCCTCGGGCAAGTCAATCTGCGTAATATCCCCAGTCACAACAATTTTTGAGCCTTCTCCAAATCTAGTCAAAAACATTTTCAACTGTTCCATAGAACAATTTTGGGCCTCGTCTAAAATAATAAAAGAATCAGAAAGCGTACGTCCTCGCATATAGGCCAAAGGAGCAACTTCAATTGTTCCATTATCTATCATTTTGTGGTAGGCATCCGGCCCTATAAATTCATATAGCGCGTCATAAAGAGGTCGTAAGTAGGGATCTACTTTACTCTGCAAATCTCCCGGTAAAAAACCTAATTTTTCTCCTGCTTCTACTGCCGGGCGAGTCAAAATAATTCTTGAAATCAGTTTACTTTTCAATGCAACAACTGCTTTTGCCATAGCAAGATAGGTTTTTCCTGTGCCTGCAGGTCCGATTGCAAAAACTACTGTATTTTTATTTATTGCTTCCATATAGCGTTTTTGTCCAAAAGTACGGCATTTTACCGGTTTCCCTTTATAAGTAATTGCAACAACTCCTGCCATTGCATCCGTATCATCAATAGGTTCTCCATCCTGGACTAAATCAAGTAAATAACTGATTTTATTTTCATCAATATATTCTTTTTGCCGATATAACTTACATAATTCTTCTAAAACCTTTTGGGTTTTTTCGCATTGTACATAAGTTCCTTGAAGAATTGCTTTATCATTTTGAGAAATAATTGTTACTCCGGTTGCTTTCTCAATTTGCCGGAGATTGGCATCCAAATTCCCAAAAACTTCTTGCATTTCTTCCATTGAGCCAAATTCAAAAATCAATTCTATATTCTTTTCTTCCAATGTATATGCCTCATCTATCTTAAGTCTGTGTATCAATCGGTTCCGGCGTATTAATTACACCAGCCACACCAATAGATTCATTTGCACTCAGCGTAAAAATCAATCGTATTCCATTTTGTCGTGTTGTTTCACTCGTATTAAATGCAGTGATTTCAGCACCCTCACTTAATTGTAACGCCGTTTCAAAATAAATCTTTTCCTGTTGCTCTAGTATAGCTGCCTGTTTTTTCTGCTCTGAGTATACTTCTGTCGCTTCTTGATAAGTAACATCATAAACTTCTAAATAAATTGGTGAATTTTCTCCAACAGACGCAGTTTTTTCCCAATGTTCAATACAACAATCAAAAGGATTCTCACCGCTAATTGCAATCTCTCTTCTTCCCAACTTCATCACACGAGCATGCGATTCTTCTCCCGTCGGAAGCAATTCTACATATTTATCCTGTAATAAAACAGAACTAATATAATCTACCTGCGCCATTACCTCTCCGGACGCATGCACAGAAAATTCCTGAGTACCTATATAGTATCCTCCGGCAATTAATAGGTCACCTGCCTTTACCTTATCTCCTTCTTTTACCATTGCCTTCCCGCTATATACAGTAATATTCGTAATAATGCCATCTTTTTGCGCATACACCGAACAAGGTTGCGTCTCATGGATTTCCGGAGATGCATATTTTTCACGCACAACAATTTTCAAACATGCTCCCTCGTAAGAGACATAAACATAATTCAGTGTTGAAAAATGATCCCATAAAGCCTGTTCTATCTCTTCCAAAAGTTCTTTATCTTTTAAGGTAAATAGTTTAGCCCCATGTTCTACTGCAACATGATAAATATCATACTCACTTATTTGCTGATTTCCCTGTATCTCAATACGCAAACAGCAATGAGAAAGAAAAACGACAGCAGCCATCATCAATACAATACCTGCAACTAATGCGAAATGGTGCTTTCCTTGCGAATAAACTTTCCAGCTACCCTGTTTTTCTTGTATTTTTATATGGCCGTCATTACGCATTATATCCTGCAATCTCAGCAAATTTTTTCGACTTATTTGTGCTTGTAGAACAGTATAGGAAATACGACAGACATGCCTTAACTCAATTCCCGCCTTAGAAATCCGAAAAAGCACACGATTAATATTTGCCGATTCTATTTCAATAATAGCATATCCCTGAAAAAAATACCATAATAACAATATTTTTATCCCCCTATATAGCGGAAGTCAGGCCAAATATCGTATACCTTCTATTTGCCCTGTAAATGACAATAATGCTCCATCCATTTGTTCAATACAAAAGTTTTTTCCTTCGAAACATATTTTTCCCCAACTGACTTTTATCTGTAATATACTTGAAGAATAATTTTCAATTTGGTAAATTCCTTCTAATGTACAACCGCTTTGATTCATTACATGCATAAGTGTTTTCCCTGCAGAAATCTCTGCCGGCAATCCATATGTTAATGCCTTTCGTTCCTTATTTCTTTTTGTATTGTTCATTTTTCCACCACCTATGCACTATCTTATGAAATATTTTTATGCAACATGTTGTTTTTTTCTGTTACAATAAAAAAAGGCAATGGAATTTATTCCATTGCCTATTCATCAAAGATTAATGTTTTCTCTTTCTTGCAGCCTCTGCTTTTTTCTTTCTCTTTACACTGGGCTTTTCATAATGTTCACGTTTTCTAATTTCTGCAAGAACACCAGCACGAGCGCATTTCCTTTTAAATCTTCTCAGGGCGCTTTCTAAAGATTCATTTTCACCAACGCGTACTTCAGACATCTTTCTCCCCCCTCTCCTCATTACAAGTTCGCAAAATTACTTTTATATCTGGGAGAATTTTGCATTCAACTTCAATACATCGTATTGTTGCCGACGCATTTCATTATAGTATAGCAAAAAAACAAAGTCAACTTTTTATCGTGATTTTTTCACATTTTCTTGCTATACGCTTCAAAAATCAACTAATACAGCTTTCCCGTTAGCCTGGAGGCCATGCCATCTCTCTCCCGCCTAAAATATGAAAATGTAAGTGAGGCACCGTCTGTCCGCCATTTTCCCCCGTATTTACTACAATTCGAAAACCATCTTGATTTAATCCATTCTCTTCTGCCACTTTTTTTATTACTTCCATCAAATGTACCACTAACGAAGAATCTTCTTTTGTCAGTTTCAAAATTGAACCAATATGTTTTTTAGGAATCAAAAGAAAATGTACAGGAGCCTGTGCATCAATATCCTTAAATGCAAGAACAGAATCATCTTCATAAATTTTTACGGCAGGGATTTCTCCTGCTGCTATTTTACAAAAAATACATTCTCCCATGTTTTCACTCTCCTTTTTACATTATAGCATACAACAGTTTACTTTTCCAGATTGAATTGAATTAATTTCCACTTCTTTAATTTCTCCGGGTTTTCCCGGTGCATTCACTTGAATATACCTTTCTATATATCCTTCGCATATCCCTGGCTGTATTTCTTGTTCCAATAAAACTTTATGTCTGCTGCCAATCAAACTTTTTACATAAGCCTCAGCCATTCGTTCCCCTTCAGCCGCAATCTCTGCCGCCCGTCTTTTCTTTACATTTCCGGATAAATCTCCGGGCATTTTTGCCGCAAGCGTTCCTTCTCTTTTTGAATAAGGAAAAACGTGTATCTTTGCAAAACCAATCTTATGTAAAAAATCCAAAGTTTGCCTATGTTCCTCTTCTGTTTCTCCTTGGAAACCGGCAATAACATCTGTTGTGATAGCCGGCCTGTCAAATACTTTTCTCAAATTAAAAATGTAATTGGCGTACTCTTCTGCTGTATACTTCCGGTGCATCCGCCGTAAAACACTATCACTTCCGCTTTGTAAAGAAACATGAAAATGAGGACATAGTTTATCTAGTTTAGATGCTCTTTTACAGAATTCGCGTGTTAATAAAGAAGGTTCCAACGAACCCAAACGAATTCTCCGGATTTCACTGACCTGCTGCAATTCTTCCAAAACATCAATAAACCCAATGTTTTCAAGATCTTTTCCGTAAGAACTTACATGAATTCCCGTAAGAACAACTTCTTTTACTCCATTTTCTCCTAATCGTCTGGCCTCCCGTATGATTTCTTCAATCGGCCTAGAGCGTACGGGACCTCTTGCATACGGAATAATACAATAACTGCAATAATTATTGCACCCATCACAAATCTTAATATTTGCTCTGGTTCGTCCATGACTCCTTGTTATAGATAAGGGCTCAAATTTTCGTTCGGTAGAAATATTGGTTACGGCATTTATTTTCTGTTCACCCGCCTGTATACGTCGGATAATCTGTAATATATCCCCTTTATTTGCTGAACCAATTACCGCATTAACACCTTTTTTTTCTAATAAGGACTGTGCGTCTCTTTGCGCCAAGCAGCCGCAGACACAAATAATTCCGCCTTTTTCCGCTGCCCTTCCAATCATTTGGCGCGACTTCCGATCGGCGATTGCCGTTACCGTACAGGTATTAATTAAGTAGACGTCTGCCTTATCTGAAAAATCTACCGTTTGGTAACCAGCCCTTTCAAGAATTTCCATCATGGCATCCGTTTCATATTTATTTACTTTACATCCCAATGTACAATATGCTGCTTTCATTTTTCCCCACCAATAATGAGTGCTGCCCATTCTCCTTCAACGCTGATATGCTCTACAGTCATCCCAGCTCGCTCGTAACTTTCTTTCACTTCTTCTAGGCGATCCAAAATGATCCCTGAAGCAATAAGTTTTCCTGTTTTTTTCAATATATGTTGAAAAAGCGGCTGCATTGCAATAATGACATTTGCGACAATATTTGCCGTAATAATATCGTATTGTTTTTTACAGACCTGTTGGTATACATCATTTTCTTCCAAAACATTCCCCTGCAAAGTTTGGAATTGTTTGTCAGAAATCCCATTACGTATCATATTTTCTCGCGTTACCCGCATTGCATCCTCTTCAATATCAACACAAAGCACTTCATGTGCTCCCAATAACATTGCTCCTACCGCCAATATTCCACTTCCACACCCCATATCTAACACTTCAGCACCTAAAAACATTACTTTTTCTAAGTTAGACAGACATAACCTCGTTGTTTCGTGCGTACCTGTCCCAAAGCTGGAAGAAGGATCTATTTCTAAAGGAATACGTTTATTCCCTTCAGGAAGTTTTTCCCAGGAAGGTTTTATAATTAGCTTTTCTCCTACTGGAATCGGTTTATAATATTTTTTCCAACTATTCATCCAGTCTTCTTCCTGAACGTTTTCTATCTCTACCGAGAATTCAATTCCCTGACGAGAGGCATCTTGCAACAAGGCAAAGAGCTTTTTTACTTTATCTTCTCCACTTTTATTTTTTTCTACATAAATAGTTAACGTCACTTTTTGTTGATGAACCAGCTCATCTTCGACATAATCATAATAGACGGATGTTTGCATAAATTCCGCAATTTCTCTTGGATCAGTTACTGCAAACTGATCTATTCCCTCTCGGCTCATCTGGTCAATAAATACATCTGCATCTTCTGGTGCCATTGTAATGACAATACTTTCCCAATCCATTATACATGTCCTTTCTTTCCGTTTTATTTCATTTTTTATTTTTCATGCGTATTTTATTATCCGAGCAATGTAGAAGAAATAACAACCTGCTTTATCAATTCCTTCAATTCTCCTATTGAAGTTAATCCAAGCGCCTGTTGCTTCCATACCGCGGCTTTTCTTATTCCCTTTAAATACCATGCCATGTGTTTACGTAGTTCTCGCATCGCTCTTTGTTCTCCTTTTACTGCCGAACACAATTCGGCCTGCAATAACATTGTCTCCGCTTTTTCAGTTAAATCAATTTTACTATAACTTCCCGTTTGCAAGTATTGCTTAATTTGCCGAAATAAAAATGGATTCCCCGTAGCTCCTCTTGCTACCATAATACCATCAGCACCTGTCTGTTTTTGAATTTGCCGCGCATCTTCAGGAGAAAAAACGTCCCCGTTCGCTATCACAGGAATATGCAGAATACTTTTCACTTCCTCAATACATTTCCAATCCGCTTTTCCCGAATAAAATTGATCGCGCAGTCTTCCATGAATTGTAATCGCATCCGCACCGGCCTGCTGTATAATCCTTGCAAATTGCAAATAATTACAATCAAATGCATCAAAACCTTTACGAAATTTTACTGTAATCGGCAAAGCTGTCGATTTCTTTGCTTTTTCAACTATCTTTGCTGCTAATAACGGTTCTTTCATCAACGCTGCACCTTCCCCGTTATTTACGATTTTAGGAGCAGGACAACCCATATTAATATCAAAGCAGCGCACATTTTCTCCTTGTTTGTCCTCCAACAAAGTAATTGCATAGCCAATATCCTGAGGGTCTCGCCCAAACAACTGTATAGCTATTTTTTCATCGCCATGCACATCAGCCAATTCAAAAGTACGTTTACTGTTATATTTTAAACCCTTAGCACTAATCATCTCGCTATATGTCATATCCGCTCCCTGCCGCCGGCATATTTCACGAAAGGCATAATCCGTCACCCCCGCCATTGGAGCAAGAAATACCGGAATGTCACATACAGATTTTAATTGAAATAAATTTTTTAATTTCATTTTCTAACCATAAAAAAAGTATTTACCAGCAAAGTAAATACTTTTTACTTTCTTTAATCAGCAGTATTTTGGTTTTCCTCAATATGATCATCATAGGTTTCAGGTTGCGGTATAGGGTAAACACTCTCCGGAATAATTTCCTCCTCAAGCACAATATCGTTTACCTTCCAGCGACCGTCTTCCTTTACCATATATAAGGTATAAACCCCACTTTCTATAAATTGATCAACTTTGTTAATTTCCAACAAAGAAGTATCAATTATCGCAACAATATCCTGTACTAAATTTTCTACACGAATTTTTGCTTTATTCTGCCAAGAAAAAATTACTTTAATCGGTACTTTTGTCTGTAAATCATATGAGGAGATAATATAACTACTGTTAGTCTTTTGTGTAGCCAATTGTGATTTTGCCAAATATTCTTCTGTAAAAAGCCCCGACAACAGCTCTGTATCATCATTATTTATCGGATTTAAAATAACAGAAGTCCTCTTTGCAAAAACATCTCTTGCTAACATATAAATCTGACTGGAATTCTCTGCTGTCTTAAACACAAAAATCCCAAAGCATAGAATTGCAACACATGCCAACAATTTTCCCAGGAGATAGACTAAAAACTTAACTTTATGTATATTTTTCTCCATTTTTTTACTATTTTCCATTGCAATATCCTTTGAAATGTATATCCTTGCAGTACGGATACTTATAACAGGTATAAACTACTCCAGTTTGTCTATTTATTATACTTAGTTTTAAAACAAGAGTCAACGTCAAAATTTTAAATACCTTTTTGATAATGACCTGATTTAGGCATTTCGCCTCCTTATTTTCAAGATATCTATATCTTTATCGAATGATAAACAACACCCATTTTTACCCTAAATAAAAAGCCATACTTGATCATCAAAAAATCTCTAATGTAATAAACGCATTTAATATCTTCCACTATATAATTCTTTTGCTTTTGATGTATATTCTAATATAAAATTACTTTTAGCTTCTGTATATCCATCGCGGTTATGTTCGAATTGTTTCCAAAGGTGTTTCTTTAACGACTCATATTGTTTTGCAATTTTAGGATGTACATTCAAATAATCACGAAAATACAACTCTGCATTATCTCCAAAATATCTCAAATGTACATGATATACCTTCTCTTCAAAGCCAAATTCAGAGTAACCCTTGTTCAAAGAAATTCTACACTCACTTTGGCTCATCTGTGTATATCCACGTTCTATAAGTATGTTTTTTACTTGTGTCATATCATATTCAGGGGATAATTCAATAAGAATATCAATAATAGGCTTAGCCCAAATCTGCTGTACTGCTGTACTGCCAATATGGCTGACTCTTTTATTTTTTACAGTAGACAATACATCTTCCAATATTTTTTTCTCTTCCTCGTACCATACTGCCCATATTTTCTGATGTTCTGTTAAAACAATAGGAAATAACTGCCACAATTCTTCTAAAGTCATTTCTGATATTTTTCTCATTTTATTTTATCTCCCAGATTCTTTTGTTTGCCTTATTGCCAGTTAGGTTAACCGCTCTAAAAAATAACCTGACAATCAGTTTGAAAGTCTCTGTATAATTATTATGCTTCACTCACCCTGTTGCCTTCTCTTAACGTGTATTATTTTTCATTATATTTTCCCGGCCAGATTTATCTGTCAAACCTCTTCTATCTCTTTATCTTTTTTGCAAAGAGAAGTAGGCAAAAGTAAAAAAGTTAATGATGACTTTCCGTTCAGGATAATTTAACCAAAACGGGCACTTAAAGTACCAGAAGGCCTTTACTACTATCTACAGTCAAAAACTCAGCCCGAGTTCCATCATTATAAAAAACCGCACTGCTTATGCTATGCACATAATTAGGATCACATGCCGCAGCAAT